>JAAOIL010000073.1 GCA_015163825.1 Alphaproteobacteria bacterium
GCTTGGAACGCAGCAGCCAATTGTTGGAAAAAACTTCTGTCCTCGCTCCCTATGACGGCATTGTGGAAAAAGTTTTTGTCGATGTCGGTGATGTGGTTGCATCGGGTGCGCCTTGTGCGCGTGTCATTGATATGGACCCGCTGATTATTTCTGGCAAGGTGACCGAAGATGAAGTTGTAAAGCTGCGCACGGGTGTTAGCGGTTGGGCGATTTTGCCCGGCGGGTTGCGGCTTGATGGCATCTTGCGCTACATAGCCCATAGTGCCGATGAAAAAACTAAAACCTACCGCGTGGAGCTGGAGACCAATGACGCTAACACCAACAACCCCGCCGTGCGGGCTGGCATTACGGCGCAAATTCATATTCCGCTGCGCGCAGTGCGCGCGCACTCTATTCCTTCGTCTATTTTAACTTTGAACGAACAGGGTAAAGTCGGGTTGCGTCTCGTGCAGAAAATTAATAATAAAAACATTGTTCAATTTACCGAAATTGAAATTATTGAAGGCAATGCCGACACCTATTGGGTCAAGGGCTTACCTGAAAAGGTTGAACTGATTGTGGTCGGGCAAGAGTATGTGCAACACGGCACCGAAGTCGCCATTGACCGCACAAAGGCAAAACCATGAACAGGTTTATTGCCGCTTTTGTTGGTCGCTCGCGCACGGTTTTAACGGCGATGATTGTCGTGTTCTTTGCGGGCGTGGCATCTTTTTTAGCTCTGCCACGCGAAGCTGACCCCGACATTGACATTCCCATTTTCTTTATTTCCATTGCCTTCCCTGGCATTTCGCCAGAGGATTCGGAACGGCTGATAGTCCAGCCGATGGAAAAGGAACTCCGCTCGCTTGAGGGGTTGAAGGAAATGCGTTCAACTGCCTCTCAGCATCACGCGGGCATTGTGCTGCAGTTTGAAGTTGATTTTGATAAGGACGCTGTGCTGGCAAACATTCGCAACAAGGTCAGCCAAGCGCAAGCCGAAATTCCTGAAGGGACGGAGGAGCCTGAAATTTTTGAGTTCAACACCGCCCTCTTCCCTGTTTTGATTGTGACCATTGCCGGCGATGTGCCAGAGCGCACTCTTTTCACTTATACAAAGCGGCTACAGGATTTAATTGAGACCATTCCTAATGTGCTTGAAGCCAAGATGCAGGGGCATCGTGAGGAGCTGCTAGAAATTGTTGTTGATCCCGACAAAATGGCAGCCTATAACATTCAATATCATCAGCTTGTTAGCAAAGTTTCACGCAATAACTTGATGGTAGCGGCTGGCAGTTTGAATAGCGGACAAGGTGAGTTTTCCATCAAGCTGCCGGGGCTGGTGGAAACTGCTCAGGATTTGTTTAACATTCCCCTGCTAGGCGATGAAAAAGGTGGGCTGGTGCTTAGCGATATTGCTGACATTCGCCGCACTTTCAAAGACCAAAGCCAGCTTGTGCGGGTGAATGGGCAACCCGCCTTGACGATTGAGATTGTTAAACGGCTAGGTGCTAACATTGTTGAAACCACACGCACCGTGCGCGCTTTTGTGGAGGAGGCGCGCAAACATGTGCCAGAAAATATCAAAGTAGGCTTTGCGCTAGATCAATCCACTGTGGTTGATCGCGCTCTGTCTTCTTTGCGCAATTCGGTGCTAACGGCGGTGCTGCTTGTGATGATTCTAGTTGTCGCTACTTTAGGTGTGCGGTCGGGTTCTCTTGTGGGGTTTGCTATTCCTATTTCCTTTATGATGACTTTTTTCTTTTTGGCGCTCAGCGGTTTCACCATTA
>JAAOIL010000074.1 GCA_015163825.1 Alphaproteobacteria bacterium
GCTTTCTTCGCGTTTCCAAGCGGCATAAGTGATTGCCAGTCCCGCCAATATACGATTGGTAAAACTAGCCGAAGCGTGTGCGGCGCGTTGCAACCGCAAGAGTTCATTAAGCGCATAGATAAGCCCCTGTGCATCGCGTTGCACCCCGACATAGCGGTTCATAATATGGCGCAAATGTTTCATAGCAACTTGTGGCACGATTTGCGCTTCTGATGATTGCGAATTTGTTTGTGTTTCAAAATGCCCATAGAGCGGAGACGGAGGTGGGGTGGTCGCTTCCGCCTCCCTTGTTTGATTAGGGATTGTGCCATTGATGTCTTCGGCAATGCGCGCGCCGAAAACCAATGTCTCAAGCAGAGAATTACTGGCGAGGCGATTTGCGCCATGCACACCTGTTGCTGCCACTTCACCGCAAGCCCATAATCCGTCTAGGCTGGTGCGTCCATAAGCGTTTGTGGCAATGCCGCCCATGTGGAAGTGGGCTGCGGGGGCAACAGGCAGAGGTGTGGTGCAAGGATCAATCCCCGCATCTTTGCAACTGGCATAAATAGTCGGGAAGCGGTTTTCTAAATCTGCCGCCAAGCCGTGTAGGTGGTCGCCTCTTAAATCTAACCCCACCGAACCTGTCTCTGTGATTTGTGCGAAGACAGCCCGTGCCACAATATCACGCGGGGCAAGTTCTGCATCGGGGTGCAAGTCGGGCATAAATCGCTCGCCATTGCCATTGATGAGTTGTGCCCCTTCGCCTCGCAATGCTTCACTGGCAAGCGGTGCGGGGTCGGCTATGCCATGCAAAGCCGTCGGGTGAAACTGCATAAACTCGCTATCCATAAGGGTTGCCCCCGCCCGTGCCGCCATACCCAAAGCCTCGCCATTGGCAGTGATAGGGTTGGTGGTCGTCTCAAATAAATGTCCGCACCCGCCTGTCGCCAATATCGTCGCCTTCGCCCGAATAAGAATAGCACTGGTCGGCTCAAACTCCGTATTCATAGCGCTGGCATTTTGCGTGGCGAATACACCAACAATGCGTTCGCCTTCCACCGCAAGATTATATGCCGCATACCCTTCAATAAACCGAATAGAGGGGGTGGCTTTTGCGCGTTGTTCCAACACATTCATAATCTCGCGCCCCGCCCTATCGCCCGACACCCGCACGATGCGATTATGACTATGCGCTGCCTCTTTCCCCAATATAAATTCGCCATCGCTATCGCGGTCAAATGGCACCCCATAGCGGAGCAAATCTGCAATGCGGTCTTCGGCTTCATCTGCCAATATGCGTGCCATATTTTTATTCACCAAACCCGCTCCCGCCGCAATGGTATCGCGAATATGATTTTCTGCGGTGTCATCGGCAGCAAGGGCAGCCGCAATACCACCTTGCGCCCACCGACTAGCCGTGCCACGCGCACCCTTACCCGCCATCAATATCGTGACAGGACGAGGTGCCAGCTTAAATGCCGTGAATAATCCCGCTAGACCTGCGCCTACAATCAACACATCACCAGCATCTATGATATTGGCGGGAATTGTCGCATCGGGCGTCATTTTTGCGATACCATAAAGATATTATTAGCTGAGTTCTATCATGCGTTCTACCGCATGACGGGCTTTTGCGGCGAGATGTGCTTCCACCTCTATCGCTTCGCGTTCATAAACCAAAGCCTCTAGCACTTTTGGCAAAGTTATCATCTTCATATGCGGACACAAATTACAAGGGCGAACGAAATTGACATTAGGATTTTCTACCGCAACATTATCGCTCATAGAACATTCTGTCACCATAAGCACTTTGTCGGGGGCATTGTCGGTCACCCATTTTATCATGGCGGCAGTGGAGCCAGAAAAATCCGCCTCCGCCAGAACTGCTGGCTTGCACTCGGGGTGGGCGATAATTTTCAGTCCCGCATTGTCTTTGCGATATTGCTGTAATTCCTCTGGCGTAAATAGTTCATGCACTTCGCATCTGCCTTTCCACGCAATGACTTCCACATCGGTGGAAAGCGCAATATTCTGCGCCAGATATTCATCAGGGATACACAAAACACGAGGCACACCCAAACCCTCAACAATCTTAACCGCATTGGAAGACGTGCAACAGACATCGCTTTCCGCCTTCACCTCTGCGGAGGTATTGACATAGGTGACAATCGGCACATTCGGATAAGCCTCGCGCAAGGCACGGACATCATTGCCCGTAATACTAGCCGCAAGAGAACACCCCGCCCCACCATCAGGTATCAAAACGGTCTTATTGGGATTGAGAAGTTTAGACGTCTCCGCCATAAAATGAACCCCGCATTGCACAATAATATCCTCATCAACACGAGTCGCCTCTACTGCTAGTTTCAAACTATCGCCCGTAATATCTGCCACGCCATGAAATATCTCTGGGGTCTGGTAGTTATGCGCCAGAATAACCGCATTCTTTTCTTTTTTCAAAATGTTTATGGCTTTGATATAGGGTGCGAAACTCGCCCACTCCAATTCAGGGATGACATCCGCCACGCGTGTATAAAGGGGGCGCATTTCGCGTTCCAAAGCGGGAGTGAAGGATAGCCCCATCTCTTGCAAAATCATTGCACCACTAGCGCCAGCAGGATGTGCCGCTCCGTGTTGGTGTAAAGTATCACTGGCTGTGAACATCATTATCTCCTCTGCTTTCAGTATGGCGGAAATCTAGAGAAAGTCAAACAATCCTGATAGGTTATGCAGAGTGCTTTGCCCCGCCTTCAAAGGCTTATCCAGACTATCATTGCGCACCAATACCAGCCCGCAATTCTTGTGGATGGTGATAATCTGCCCACATTGGCGACTATCACCCGTTATATCGGTCGTGATAGGGGTGGGCACCCCCTTAATTTGGGCGGGTATAGCCCCTTCAAATTCAGCCACCCATAGGCTCTTGCGTAACTGCCCTTTGCGATGAACCCGAGACGAAACCTCCTGCCCGATGAAGCACCCTTTATTGAAATCAATCGCATTCATTTGTTCAAAGCCAAACTCTAGGGGGAAGATTGCCCCATTCGGCATTTCCTCTGCGCCTTGTGGTATGCCAAGCCCTATACGATGGGCTGTCCACATATCAGGCGAGGCTATTTGTAAAGACAAACTAGGAGGGGTAGCAAACCAGCCGCGCAATCCTAATGCCTTGTGGCGCGCATCGGGGTGCAAGCCCTCATGCTTGCCCTCATGAGAGGGAAGGGGTTCGGCATCATCGCTCCATATAATAAGAGGGGTTTCGGTCAGGGGGGTAATCTCTACAGCAGCACGTAATTTATACATTTGCAGACGCTTTATTAAAGCTTCTGCTATGCGGCTATCGCAATCTAACACGAAGCAATCAGGACGGCGGAATATCAAAAAATCATAAGCCAGTTTTCCCTGCGGTGTCAGCAGAGCCGCCATAATACAAGGCTCTTGCCGCTCTATATTCTGGGTGATGAGGTTCTGCAGAAAATCCACGCGGTCGGTGCCGCTAATGGCAATAGCGGTGCGGTCTGCGGCAGTGGTCTGGTAAATGCCCATAATCCCTAGTTTATGCCGCCTCACACTTATTTTGCAAGTTCAATCACAATCTGCTATCATAAAGATATGACAGAGACATACGATATTGTGATTAGCGGGGGAGATCTCGCCACACACGAAACAAGCGGCGCCGCCTCTATCGGGGTGCGAGACGGACGCATCGCCGCCATCGGTGATGTGGATATATCTGCTGGGGCGCACCATATTGATGCACAAGGGCTAACGATATTGCCGGGCGTTATAGATACGCAAGTGCATTTCAGAGAACCCGGCTTGACGCATAAAGAAGATTTACAATCGGGGTCGCTGGCGGCTGTGATGGGCGGTGTTGTCGGTGTGTTTGAAATGCCGAATACAAAACCACCGACAACAGATGCGGCAGCCCTTAACGATAAAGTCAAAGCGGGTCATCATCGTATGCATTGTGATTTCGCTTTTTATGTGGGTGCGACGCCACAAAATGCCGCGACACTGCCTGATTTGGAAAAACTAGAGGGTGTGTGTGGGGTGAAAGTATTTATGGGGTCATCAACGGGGCAGTTGCTTGTGCCAGATGATGAAAGTCTGGGGCAGGTGCTGAAACATATCACGCGCCGCGCGGCATTCCACAGCGAGGACGAGTTTCGTCTGCGCGAGCGCCGCCCGTTAGCACAAACAGGCAAGGTTGAAACGCACCCCATCTGGCGTGATGATGAAACCGCTATTTCTAGCACGAGGCGTTTAATCGCACTGGCACGAAAATATAATAAGCAAATCCATGTGTTGCATATCACCACAGCAGAAGAGATGAAAATGTTGGCAGAAAACAGAGACATTGCCTCTGTGGAGGTGACACCGCAACATTTAACATTAGCCGCCCCCGATGCCTATGACAGGCTGGGCACATTCGCACAGATGAACCCGCCTATTCGGGGCGAGGCACATCGGGCGGCATTATGGGCAGCACTAGATGCGGGGATTGTTGATGTCATTGGCTCAGACCACGCACCGCATACGATAGAAGAAAAGCAGGAAACCTATCCGCATTCACCAGCAGGGTTGCCGGGTGTGCAAACCTTATTACCGCTTATGTTGCATCATCACAATGCGGGCAAACTTTCCTTGCAACGTCTGGTAGATCTCACCAGTTATAGTGCCAAGCGCTTATTTAATTTGAAAGATAAAGGCGAAGTAAAAGTCGGGGCGCATGCCGATTTCACCTTTGTAGATTTGAAACGACAAGAAACAATCAAGCAAGAATGGCTGGCTAGTCGCTGTGGATGGTCGCCTTTCACGGATATGAAAGTGAATGGCTGGGCAGTTGGCACTATGATACGCGGGCAACGCGTTATGTGGGAGGGCGAACTAACAGCCCCTTCCATTGGTGAAGTTATCAATTTTAATTAGGGAGAATAAAAATGAGCGAAGCATTTCGGGCGTTACGCCTAACAAAAAGTGATGAGGGCTTGTCATCAGAGTTTGTTGATATGACAACAGATGAGTTAATGGAAGGTGATGTTACAATAAATGTATCGCACTCAACGGTGAACTATAAAGATGGTTTGGCGATAACAGGGGCAGCGCCTGTCGCGCGGATTTCTCCCATCATTCCGGGTATAGATTTCGCAGGCGTGGTGGAAACCTCTAGCCACGCCGATTTCAAAACAGGCGATGATGTTATCCTCAATGGTTTTGGTGTGGGGGAAACGCATTTCGGGGGTTATGCTGGGTGTGCGCGTGTTTCTGGTGATTGGCTGGTTAAGCGTCCGCAAGGTATAAGTGCGGCGCAGTCTATGGGCATAGGCACGGCAGGCTATACCGCTATGTTGTGTGTGATGGCGATAGAGAATTCTCTTACAGATAAAGAAGGCGAGATATTAGTCACAGGTGCCGCAGGCGGTGTGGGCAGTGTCGCTATAAGTTTGCTGGCAAGTGCTGGTTATAAAGTCGTGGCTTCTACAGGTAGAGCCTCTGAAGAATCTTACCTGAAAGATTTAGGCGCAAGTCGCATTATTGACAGAGCAACATTGTCTGAACCCTCTAAACGCCCGCTTGGTAAAGAAAATTATATGGCGGTGGTTGATGCCGTTGGTAGTCACACATTAGCCAATGCGATTGCCCAAACACGTTATGGTGGGGCGGTGGCTGCTTGTGGTCTGGCGCAAGGGGCGGATTTACCCGCAACGGTTATGCCCTTCATCTTGCGTGGCATTACATTGCATGGGGTAGATAGCGTTATGGCACCCCTTGCTTTGCGCCGTGAAGCGTGGGCTAGGCTAGAGCGAGATCTTGATTTGGCAAAACTAGATATATTGAGCCACACACACGCATTAACCGATGTGCCAGAATTGGCACAAGCGATATTGGCGGGGCAAGTGCGGGGTCGTGTTATCGTTGATGTTAGTAAATAGAATATCCACCATCAATAACAAACGCATCACCTGTATGATAGGCGGACGCATCGCTGGCTAGATAAACGGCAACACCACTAAAATCTTCTGCCACACCCCAACGCCTTTTTATAGGAATACGAGGGATAACATGTTTAGTGAAAGCATCATTGGCTTGCATACCAGCCGTCATATCGGTTTCAATCCAGCCGGGTAAAACAGAGTTTGCCCGCACACCATAACGCCCATATTCCACCGCAATACCACGCATCATAGAAGCAACAGCCCCTTTGGTGGCGGCATAATGTTGATTACGCGCCGCCCCTTCTATCGCCGCAAGACTGGCAACGGCGACAAGCGAACCACCCTCATCACCATTTTTAGTGCGCTCCATAATATGGCGCGCCGCAGCACGAAGCGTAAAAAATACACCATCTAAATTAACCGCCAAGACTTCACGATAATCTTTGGTTTCCATCTCGGCAAAACTTTTTGATGCCCGACCAATACCCGCATTGGCGAAAACACTATCAACGCGTCCGAAACTTTTTAAGGTGTCGGCAAAGCCTTCATCAACGGCTTTTTCATCAGCGACATTGACGATAAAACTTTCCACCTTTGCACGCGTGATTTTTTTCAATTCGGCAATGGCAGCCTCATTCTTTTTGGCATTTGTACCCCAGATGGCGACGCTCGCACCAGCAGCAGCTAACCCTTTTGCGAAGCCCAAACCGATGCCCCCATTACCACCAGTGATGAGTGATACTTTTCCGCTTAAATCAAATGGTTGATACATATCTTCCTCCCTATTTTGTGAGTGAATAACCTAGCATAAATTTTTGTGCTTATGCTATATGAAAATATGGATATTGTTGTTGACCATATCATCATTGCCGTTGCTGATTTAGAGCAAGCGACACAAGCCTTTTCGTCTATGCTGGGGCGCAAGCCGAGCTGGCGAGGCACCCACCCGACCTATGGCAGTGCCAATAGTTTATTCCGCCTTGATAATACTTATTTGGAATTGCTGGCGGCAACTGGTGGCGAAGGCTTTGCGGGGGCGCGGGTGCGCGACCATATCAGCACACATGGCGAGGGATTATTGGGATTGATATTCGGCACAGATAATGCGGAAGCATTTTGTGTCCATGCCAAAGAAAAGGGGCTGGCAGTGTCTGCCCCGCAAGAGGGCACGGGCATAGATGACAACACTGGCGCAGTTCGTAAATGGCGCAATATGTTCTGGGACGACGAAGCCGCAAATGGCATTTTCAGTTTTATGATTGTCCACGATAACCCCGAAGCCCTACCTATCGCCCCGATAGAAGGTGTAGGACATATTACGGGGGTAGATCATATTGTTGTGCAATCTAGCGATAAAGATCACGCCAAAAAATTCTTCGGGGACCAATTAGGGGTGCGCCTCGCTTTAGAGCAATCACGCCCCGCATGGGGTGGGGATATGTTATTCTTTCGTTGCAATTCTATGAGTGTGGAAGTCATCGCTCCGCACGACCCCAAAAAAAGACGAGATGCGCTGACAGGGCTCGCCCTTAAAACAGACGACATCGCCGCCAGTGTCGCCCGACTGCAAGCGGCGGGAATAAAAGTGTCAGAAATCCGTGAAGGGCGCAAACCAAAAACATTGGTGGCAACAATCAAATCACATGTTTGCGAAGTACCAACACTGCTTATCCAACATCAATAATTATTTTCTACAACAAGTCGCTATGCGTTCCTGTTCGCACAAGAAATAATGTATCCGCACTTGTTCTATAAATTAATAACCAA
>JAAOIL010000075.1 GCA_015163825.1 Alphaproteobacteria bacterium
AACCGATTTTCTATCAACATATCCAGCAGATTAACATCACCGCTTAAGCGATGCGCTAAATGCGGGGTAATCGTGATGAAACTAACCAATATATCCAACACACGCGGCATAGACTGCACCAAAGAAAAAAACTGCACCCCTGACGGCAACTCTGCCAGAAAATTACTGAACTTAACAAAAGCATCATCGGGGTCTGCCGCATGGGTGAGCGATTGCAATAGCATGGGGGTGAGGCGTGTTAATATCTCGCGACTACGCACGGAACGCGTCGCCCGCAAACGCCCCGCATGCCAACTGCGAATAATGCCCGACACATCTTTGGGTCGTGCAAACCCCATCGCCGCAAGTGTTTCTATCGTGTCGGGGTCGTCTTCGCCGCCTGTGAAAACCAGATTGCCACTATCGGCAGCAAGGCTTTCGCCTTGTTCAAACAACAAACCATATTCTTGCGTGACATAAGATAAATGTTGCAGCAATTCTTTTTCAAAGTCTTGCGGCGTGGCATAGCCCGCAAAATGCGTGAAATTGGCAAATGCCGTTTCGTCTGCTGGTAATGTTTGCGTTTGTTCATCGTGTTGCATTTGCAAACGGTGCTCTATTTGGCGCAAGTAATAATAACTTTGCGTTAAACCTTTTGCGACATCTTCTGTTATCCAATTATGGTCTGCCAATGCCGCTAACATTTCTATTGTGCGTTGCCCCCGCAAGCCATCATCACGACCCCCCGCTATCAATTGTTGGGTTTGGACAAAAAATTCTATCTCGCGAATACCACCACGACCAAGTTTGATATTATGCCCCGCCGCCGCAATATGGGTATGCCCACGCACCGCATGAATCTGTCGCTTCATAGAATGCACATCCTCAATGGACGCAAAATCAAAATAACGCCGCCATATATAAGGCTCTAAATGCACCAAAAACCTATGCCCTGCCTCGCTATCACCCGCTATCGGGCGGGCTTTGATATACACCGCGCGCTCCCAATTTTGCCCCATAGATTCATAATAAGACAAAGCCGCAGGCACAGATATGGCAACTTGTGTTGCCCCCGGGTCGGGGCGCAAACGCAAATCTACACGAAAAACATAGCCGTCCTGTGTGCGCTCTTGTAAAATATGTGCCAAGTCTCGCACCAGTGAAATATAAAATTTACGCTCGTCTATAGCCGTCGCCAGAGTAATCGCATCGGGGGTGTAATAGACGACAATATCAATATCGGAGGAATAATTAAGTTCCCGCCCCCCATGTTTGCCAAGCGCCAACACAACGAGCCCTGTTTGAGCGGGGCTAGATATTTTACCCGCCGCCATCGCTTCGTGAAATAGCCAATCTAGTGTTGTGGCGACAGCGACATCGGCAAGGTTTGTCATTTGTTGGACGACTTCCTCTACACGCCACATCTTGGCGACATCTGCCAGCCCCACTGCCAAAGCACTGCAATTGCGAACATCACGAATATGTTTCATCCACTCCTCACGGGTCGCGCAAGTGTTATTGGTGAGTGTTTCGCGTAAAGTTTCGCAATAATCTTGCGGGGATTGTGTTAATAAAGACGCCACAACATCGGGATAACGCCTCATCAATCCTATCAAATAGGGGCTGCCTTCTGCTAGCCATTCAAAAAAATCTGCATTGGTTTTTATGTAATCTGCCGCTTGTCGGTCTGCCAGTGCTGCCACTTCTGCTATCAGGGTGGCGCAATCTGTGTGCGCTTTATAAGGCGGCAGAGCGTGGTCTTTCAACAAAGTCATTTTGATTTTTGGGGTAAATGTATTTGTGCCACCAACCCTTTATTCAAACTGAGTTGCAATGTGCCCCCATGCAAACGAGCAATGGCATCAACCAGCGACAGACCAAGCCCATCGCCTTGTGTATGGCGGCTGGCATCAAGGCGAACGAATCTTTCTGTGATACGCGATAATTCTTCTGGGGGAACACCATCGCCATTATCGGCAATCTCTATTATCAAATCGGGTGTCAGATTTATATGCACTTGCGCTTTTGGTTTCGCCGCATGGTGGAGGACATTTTCTAATAAATTCACCACCGCCTGCGATAACAAAGCATAATGAGCATAAGCCGTAATAGTTTGCGGCGGCGGCACAAACACCAGACGCATATCGGCTTCTTCAAAACTCGCCTCGTATAAGGCGGCAATCTCCCCCAACATTGCCCCGATATTTATGGTCTCAAAATCGGTGCGAGCGGTGCCACTCTCCATACGAGAGAGCGAAAGCAAAGCCGCAAACACCGACAATATACTATCAATATCCGCCAGTGCTGCTTGTGTTTGCGCCGCATCTGTGGTCGGCATTTGCTCTAGCCGTGCGCGTAATCGTGTGAGGGGACGGCGCAAATCATGGGCGAGATTATCTGTAACCTGACGCATTGCCACTATCAAAGAATCTATCCGTGAAAGCGCATCATTGATTTGTGTCGTTAGCGTATCCCATTCGTCACCATTATCTGTGCCATTATGCATAAAAGGAATTCGGGCGGTGAAATCACCACCCATGATTTTATGCAAACCCTCATTGATAACATCAACGCGTTTGAGAACACGCCTTGCCATCACCCAACCCCCGAACACGCCTAGCAAAGCCAGCCCCCCTAAAGCGATTATAAATGAGTGTTTTATTTGCGCGATGAGGGCATTTGTTGCCCCCCTATCATGCCCGACAAGCAAGATGACATCTGCATCTATTTGTAAAAGTCTTGCCCGAATCTGCATTTGTTTATAGGTGAAGTGCAACCAATCATTCTCATCACGATGAGTGGTGGCGGGCGTTGGAAATTTTTCAAGGTTGCCCCCACGATAGGCACCCAGACTATCGGATAGGCGATAGATAACGCCCCCGACAGGCTTATTAACATAAGCCACTAGCGCATCGCTATCGCCGCTTTCATAGATATAAGTGGCGATTGCCGCATCACGCCAGACGGCATTATCGGCACGAATGATAAGGTGCGAGGCAATCTGCCAATACAACACTGCCAACACTGCCCCCACCGCCACCATAGCGACACCCACATAGAACAAGGCTGCTTTTAGGCTGGCAGTTTTGAATAATCTATTCATCACCTACTCCCATCATAAAACCCACACCCCGCATAGTATGGATTAAAGATTGCGCAAAGCCCTTATCAATCTTGGCGCGCAGTTTAGAGATATGCACATCAATAACATTTGTGCTGGTGTGGAATTGTTGTTGCCAGACATTTTCTAGCAGCATTTTTCGGGTAACCGCTTGTTGGCGATTGTCATATAGATACATAAGCAAAGCGAACTCTCTGCTGGTCAGGTCTATTTGTTTGCCGCCTCGTGATACTTGTCGTTGCATAGGGTCTATTGTGAGATCGGCGAGTTTCAAAATCTCTTGCGTATTTGTCTTGCGCCGCACCAATGCTAGCAGTCTTGCCTCCAACTCATCAAAGGCGAAAGGCTTGATTAAATAATCATCCGCACCCGCCTGTAGCCCTTGCACTCTATCCTCCACCTCCCCCAACGCCGAGAGGATAAGCACCGGCATATCATATCCCGCCTGCCTGATAGACTGCAATAATGTTAGCCCATCAGTATCGGGTAGCATTCTGTCTAGCACCAACACATCAAAATGTTGCGCCTTTAACACTGCCAAAGCGGGTGTCGCATGGGGGGCGTGCGTGAGTGCATAACCCCGCGCCTGACACGCTGTCGCTATGAGTTCGGCAAGGCTTGTGTCATCTTCCACCAGTAATATAGTCATCTTGCTCATTCATCTTTTCCTTCTAAAACCAATATATAACCCGAAAACCAACATCAATAATGGCGCACCCCACAATAAATAAGTGGAAGGCGCAACACGAGGGCGCAACAATATAAAGTCACCATAACGCGATTGTAAAGATAAACGAATATCATCATCGCCAGCCCCCTGCACAAGAGACTGGCGCACATAGCGGCGTAAATCTTTGGCGAGGTCGGCATCGCTATCGTCTATGCTCTGGTTCTGACACACAGGACAGCGCAATTCATGAAACAAAACACGCGCCCGTGCTTCTAATGTCGGGTTTGACAATGGCACATCTACCGATAAAGCATGCGCCGCATTAACACTCGTCAATAACATCCAAAATGTGAGGAAAATCTTCGTCATCTTATTTTTTCAATTGCTTGCGTAAGGCAGAACAACCCCCCAATGCCATAATCATCGCCCCAATCCAAATAAAATTAACAAAAGGGTGATACCACAAACGCAATACTTGCTTGCCCTGCTCGCGCTCGCCAATGACCGCATAAAGTGTGCCGCCTATATCTTGGGCGAGGGCGGCTTCGGTGGTGGTGTTTTGTTCGGCATCATAAAACCGCCTTTCAGGGTGGAGGATTTGCCCGCGCCGCCCACTATTAACAAAAACGAGTTGCCCTTGTTCGCTTTGATAATTATCGCCAGCGATTTCTTTGACGCCATCATAGCGCAACGCATAATGGGCGATATGCACGATTTGTCCGTTTTCGGCGACAACAATTGTCTCGCTCCGCCAAACACTAGCGGCGATGGCGGCGGCGATTAACACGCCAAACCCTATATGCGAAAGATAAGCGGGTGCCGATATGCCTTGCCACCCTAGCCGTTGTATTTTTTGCCGCCACGCATTGATAGAGGCGGAGACCACCCATAGAGCCGCCCCCATAACGGCTAATGCCAGTGGTGGTGTGGGGCGCATAATATAGAGGGCGACCACAGCCAATACAGAGAATACTGCCGCCCCTGCTAGTCTTTTGGCGGCGGCGGGGGCATCGCCTTTGCCCCAGCCCATCAAGGGTGCAAAGGGAATGAGAATAAGAAAAGGAATAAGCAAAGGCGCAAAAACTGAATTGAAATAAGGCGCACCCACTGATATTTTTCCACCGCCCAAAGCGTCTAGCACCAGTGGATATATCGTGCCGATAAACACGGTCGCAGTGGCGACACTCAAGCCGATGTTTTGTATAAGCAAGGTGCTCTCACGGCTGATGAGGCTGAATGATGTATCTTCGGGCGCACGCGGAAAGTGTCGGGCGAATAATGTCAGCCCCCACAGAGCAAACCCTGCCAGTATGAGTAATATGAATAACCCTCGTGCGGGGTCGTTAGCGAAAGCGTGAACCGATGTTAGCACCCCCGACCGCACCAAAAATGTGCCCGATAATGATAGGCAGAAAGTTAGTATCGCTAATAATAATACCCAGCCACTAAATAGGTCGCGCTTTGCACTTGCCATCAAACTATGGAGCAAAGCAGTCGCCGCCAACCATGGCATAAGCGAGGCGTTTTCTACGGGATCCCAGAACCAGAATCCGCCCCAGCCTAATTCATAATATGCCCAGAACGATCCTAAAGCGATACCGAGTGTTAAGAATATCCATGCCACCATCGTCCATAGACGCATAAGGGCTGCCCAATCTTCGTGGGCTTTATCTTTGGCGAGCAACACAGCGAGGGCTTGCGCGAAAACGAGAGAGAAACCAACATAGCCGAGATAGAGTAAGGGGGGATGTGCCGCCAGTGCCGGATCTTGCAAGACGGGGTTTAGCCCCTGCCCTTCAAATGGCGGTGGTATGAGGCGAGCAAAAGGGTTGGAGGTCAGCACCAGAAAGGTGAGAAATGCCACACTGACAAAGGCTTGCACCATCAACACGCGAATATAGAAGGCGTCTGATATGCGGGTGGTGCGGCGGGGTTCTAGCCACGCAAAGGCTGTGCCATATAGCGCGACAATCAACACCCATAATAAAAGTGAGCCCTCGTGATTGCCCCAAACGGCAGATATTTTATAGAGCATTGGTTTTGCTAAATGACTATGCCCTTGCACCAATGCCAAAGAAAAATCGGATTGAATGAATCCCCACATTAAACAAAAGAATGCCACTGCCACTAATACTGATTGTAAAGTTGCGCCGCGCCGCATAACATTTACGACAGGTGTCGTGTGTGATGTCAACAGCCCCACGCAAGCCTGTGCGAAGGCGACGCATAAAGAAAGTATCAGGGCGAAATGTCCTATCTCGGCAGTCATTTATTGCCCCCATAATTTAAACTCTCAGCGATTGCGGGGGGCATATAATTTTCATCATGTTTTGCTAAAATTACAGAGGCGAGAAAGCGTCCGTCTTTTTGTATCGTGCCTTCTGCAATAACCCCTTGCCCCTCCCTAAATAAATCGGGGACGACCCCTTTATAGCGCACCGCAATCTCATGCGTTAAATCTGTAATGGTGAAATCAATGACCTCGCCCTTGCGCTGGACGCTATCGGTTTTTACCAATCCCCCCACACGAATAGCATCACGAGGCGGCGATGACATCGCCACCAATGCCGAAGGGCTATGGAAGAAGACGATATTCTCCTCCAATGCCGTTAATATCAATGCCGCAGCCGATGCCAATGCCGTTAGCCCCACCAGTATTACCAGTAATCTTTTTTGTCGTCCGCTCATACGCATTTTATAGCACAATTAGAGGGGGCTATAGCACAATTAAGGAGTGCTTATGGCGCTAATTGTCGGGCAAGCATTTTTGCCAGAGGAATATCGGGCGGCAAATCATTATAAAGCGATTGCCATATTTGCTGCGCTTGTATCGTGTTGCCTTGCTGTTGCCACGCTAGCCCGCGCCAAAATCGCGCCCCGATATGCGATGGCGAAAGACGATAGCCCTCGTCTATCAATGATAAGGCTTCTTCGCCTATGATGTCGCCTTCGCTTTTAATCAGGGTCTCTGCCAGCCCGATATAAACAGAAGCGTCAGGTGCCAAAATTAAAAGCCGCCGCCATGCCAGAGCCGCTTTATCATAAGCCCCCATATTATGACGCACCCGCGCTAATAACCCCCATGCTTTGGCATTGTCGGGGGTGGTGCGCAATTGGGTTTCTAGGCGCACAACAATCGCCCCAGCAGGTAAAGTTTCAGGCGCACCCACAAGGCGAGGCGCAAGCGGTGCATCTGCCATAAACCTTTCCCCCAAAAATAAATATCCCGAAAGCCCTAGCAATGGCACTGCCACAATAAGCATAAGGGCAGTTTTTTTATGAGCCCCCCCAGACAAAGAGGTGGAAAATAAAGGGGCGGCGAATATCCACGCCACACCACACGCCAGCAAAGCCGTGCCGCCAACCCCAATAAGATAAATGAATGTGTCAGCAGACATTAAAAGCCGACATATTTTACGATTTCATTTAGGGGCGCACGAGGACTTTCAAACGCATTTATTTTTGCGTCTGTATCTGCATAGCCAATCGCCAAAGCACAAAAGAAAGTCATTGTGTCTGGTATGTCTAAAAACTTTTTCACAGATGGCGACCATATCGCCCACGCTTCTTGCGGGCAAGTATGCAAGCCGCGTTCTCTCGCCAGCAGCATCATAGATTGAATCAGCATACCTGTATCCGACCACTGCCCTTCTTGCATATTTTTATCTACGGCAAAAAATAAAGCACAAGGCGCATTAAAAAAACGGAAATTATTTGCGAACTGCTGCATGCGTCCTATTTTATCTGCGCGCGCAATGCCTATGGAGTCGTAAAGCGCCGCACCAAGACTATCGCGGCGGGTGCGGTAGGGATCCTTTAATTTGGGGGGATAGATTTCATACTCCGCCCCTTCACCGACGGGGGCGTTTGGCAGTTTCTTTTGGATATCATCAACAAAAGATTTAAGCGGTGCGCCTTGCACTGCCCATACATGCCATGGTTGTAGATTGCCACCAGAGGGGGCACGGATTGCCGTCTCTATAATGGCGTTAATATCTGCGCTGGGAACGGGCTTATCTAAAAAGGCACGGCAAGAAAAGCGTGTGTTCAAAGCGTCAGATACCGATGGTGATTTTGATGTTAGTCGTGTCATAGTTTCATCCCTGTTCTTTCTCTATTTGGAGGAAACCATAACCCTTATGATGGGATTGGTAAAGACAGATGATAAAGCGCCAGTTTTAGTGTGCCAGCGCTTATGGCTCTGCCCTCGCCTGTGATAAGCAGGGGCGTTGGCGACCAATAAACGGCGGGGGGATTTGCCAGCCCTTGAAATGTGCTACCCGCCACACGTGATATGCGCGAGCCGAAACGTTGATTATCCGCCTGCACCCCGACCCGAAAATTTGTAGCACCACTCATCGTTTGTTGCACCCGCCCTGTTACCCCAAAAAATAAAGAATGCATGGGAATATTGATAACTTCAGGGTTGGGGAAGCGCACCACGATTTCTGTTTTTTCTATCGCCACGCTTCCACTTCCCCCATTAGCACTGGTACTACTGGCACTAACCGCTTGCCATATCGTGCCATTATATATGAGGTAGATATTTTCTGCTTCGTCCCATAAACGCCACCCAATACGCGGCACAAGATATTGCCAGCCTGTATCTTCATAAAAAGCAATTTGGTTTTCGTGTGTCGCCCATTCCCCTTGTGCGGTTTGTGGCACAAGATAGCGCACCCCATTTGCGGGGGCGGTTGGTGGATTTGTCGTGCTGCGATTAACAACGCTTAAATGCACCAACGCATCTAGGCGGCGCAAACTATCATTAATCGTAATATGCTTTTGGGCTTGGTCGGGCATTAAATAATCCAAAGCAAGATTGGGGGTTTGGTCTGTCATAATAATCTCCTAGTTTAAGGTAAAGATGACTTCTTGCCCTGCGCCTTGCGTGGCACTGATTTGGGCAATATGGATTTGCAAGGGTGTGTGGCGCGTGTGAACATTGTATAATGTGTCGGGATAGTGATATTGTGTGGTGTCTGTTTCCACCCGATAGAGTTCCCGCCCCCCCGCCATTATACGCAAGCGATAATGTTCGCGGGTCTCGCCGAGTGGTATTTCCACCGCATCAAAATCATCACCCTGAATACGACTACGCCTTATCCAAGAGATATAATGCTTGCCCGCTATCTTTATGTGTTTCACATGGACGGGCGATAAGGGGCGCAACCCAACGCGTCTATGCGTGAAGCACCCACTCTGCCAGACATAACTATCTTGCGGCAAGCCACTGACACCATACGACACACATATATTATGCGGCAATGTTTCGTGGGGATTTTCTAATGCCGACACCGCCTCGTCTAGTAAAACAAACGCGGCATGGGTCGCTAATGGCTCGTCCATATAGGCTTGTGTGCCTTTTATACCACGCACAAATCCCGATAAGCGATAATGATTTTCGCCGATTAACTCAGCACTCGTGAAATGTAAAACCTCCCAGCCTTTGCTGGTTTTCATCGCCAGTAAATTACGCCCCGCCAATATCTGCAACAAGGGATAATTATGTAATGTGCCATAATAGAGTTCCACCTCTAATGTGGTGTGTTTGTCGTATCGCCCGATAGGGGCGGGTGCAAACGTTTCCAATGTGCGCCCCATAACAGCAGGACGCACGATAGAATGCTGCCATCTATCATTATCGTCCAACACCAACACCGCTTGCAACCATGGCGTCGCCGTAGCCGCCAACAGCGCTTGCCCCGCTT
>JAAOIL010000076.1 GCA_015163825.1 Alphaproteobacteria bacterium
AAGCGATGCTACATTATATTGGTCATCATAATGGCTTGAAAGCCAGTGCCAGTGTTGATGAAATGCTGATGTTTTATAAAACGATAATGTGCTCTCCTAAAGGTGGCAATAATGATAGTGCCACTGATATTACCACTGACATTAAAAAACTGCGCCTAGATATAGGGCTTGGGGCGTATGGCGCCACGCGCATCAGTGATTTATCGGTCGGGCAAAGGCGGCGTTGTGCTTTGGCGCGCTTATTATTGGCGCCGCGTCCTCTATGGTTGCTAGACGAACCTTTTGCGGGTCTCGATGAACAAGGGCGGCACTGGTTTTCCCAAACCTTGACAGATTATTTAGCGGCAGGGGGTCGTGCGGTGATCGCCAGCCATAATGAGGCGGCAGATTTTTTCACGCACAAAATTCATTTGGGCAAAATAAAGGAGACGGCATAATGCACGCCTCTTTTACAACAACTCTTAAAATAGGCAGCGCCCTTGCCCACCAGCATATCAAAACCAGCTGGCGGGGGGGGTATATATTATTATCGCTAGGGTTTTTATTTATTGCCATTATTTTATTACCCTTTGGGGTCGGGGCAGAATTACTTTTACTGCAAAAAATAGCCCCCGGTTTGTTATGGGTCGCTTTATTGATGACATTGCTTTTATCACTAGAACACCTATTCCAAAGCGATAAAGAGGATGGCAGTTTTGACCAATTATTTTTATTACCAATCGCCCCCGAACTTGCCATTGCCGCAAAATTGGTGGGACATTTTATCGCTATGATAGTGCCATTGCTCATCGCCATACCCCTTGCGGGGGTTTTATTAAATCTAGCGCCTGCGCAATTACCGCCTTTGTGGCTGGCGATGTTGGCGGGGGCGCCGGCTCTTACATTTTTAGGCGGGTTGGGGGCGGCGCTGTCGCTTACCAGCAAAGGCGGGGCGTTATTGACAACTTTATTGCTGATGCCTTTTTATGTGCCTATTATTATTATCGGGGTTTTCGCCGAGGGCGGCGACCCAATTCCTTTGCTTATTTTAGCGAGTATCAGCCTTGCCGCTTGTTTGCTGACGCCTTTTGCGATGATTGCCGTCTTGCGCCCTCCCCTCTTGCATGGGGTGGCTTATAAAGATAAAGAGAATGAAAATGAATAAACCAATTAATAAAACAGGACAAATTTTCAACAGATTTGAAGCCTATGCCAACCCGATGCGGTTTATGGCGCTTGCCCAACATTTACACTTTTGGGTGTGGGCGGCGGCACTTGCTTTATTGGCGTGGGGATTTTATCAGGTCGCCCATGTGCCGCCCGATTACCAACAAGGTTCATTGGTGCGTATTTTATTTGTGCATGTGCCCGCCGCATGGATGGCGATGTTTATTTATAGTTTCATTTGTGCGGCTAGTCTTATCGGGTTGATTTTACACCACCCCTTGGCATATTTAGCGGCGCGTGCTGCCGCCCCTATTGGGGCGGTGTTCACGTTGATAATGTTGTTGACGGGTGCGCTATGGGGGCAACCGACTTGGGGGGTCTGGTGGGTATGGGATGCACGGCTGACCTCTGCCCTTGTGCTCTTGTTCATTTATGCGGGCTATATGGCGCTTTGGTATGCCATAGAAGATGACACGCAAGCGACAAAAGCCACTGCCATACTTGCCATTGCGGGCTTTATCAATATCCCGATTATTAAATTCTCTGTTGATTGGTGGAACACCTTACACCAACCCGCCAGCATTATGCGTCTATCATCACCGGCTTTAGATGTGGCATTTTTATATCCGCTTTTATGGGTGGCGGCTGGTTTTACTTTATTATTTGTGGCATTACTTTTAACACGCATGCAAACTTATATATGGCAACAAAAATATAAAATGCAAAAACTAAAACAGCAATGGAAATAAAGTAAAATGCCCCAAAATAAAAAAGAGCAAAGATAATGTCATCTTATAACGCCTATATAATTGCCGCCTATAGTATTGGCGCTGTGCTTTTATTGATATTATGTGCCGTCAGTTTTAGGGATTATTATAAATCTCGCTCTAATCTAAAACAAGATGAGGAGCTATCATAATGCGTTATGTACCCCTCGCTTTGGCGGGCTTTGTTGTGCTGGTGTTTTGTGTGGCTCTATTTGAGGGGGTTTCTATTGCGCCCAGCACAATCCCTAGCCCCTTTATTGGCAAACCAGCCCCTGCCTTTTCAATGCCCCGCCTTTTACAAAGTGGGCAAGTCTCTCCTGATGATTTCAAAACCGATAACATAACACTACTTAATGTTTGGGCGAGTTGGTGTGTGCCGTGTCGCACCGAGCACCCGCATCTTATGGCATTAAAGAAACGCGGCGTGCGCATCATTGGGCTGAACTATAAAGATAATGAAAAAGCCGCACGGGCTTTTTTAGCGGCACGCGGCAATCCTTTTTATAAAGTCGGGGTGGATAAACAAGGGCAAACGGCATTTGCGTTTGGGGTTTATGGTGTGCCAGAAACTTTTGTGATTGATGAACAGGGGCGCATTTTAACCCGCCTTGTTGGGGCGCTAGATGAAACCCGCCTTGCGACAGATATTAATCCGCTTCTATCTCGCCAGTCTTCTCGTCAGTCTGAGCAATAGT
>JAAOIL010000077.1 GCA_015163825.1 Alphaproteobacteria bacterium
CCGCCCGAAGAATTCCGAGCAGTGTGCCACCACCACCTCTGCCTTGCGTCCCCCAATTGACATCATCAGCTTTCCAAAATAGTCCGTAATTTTTTATAAACATTTTTAAGTCCTCCTTTCTATTATTTAGCATATCTAAAAAATTTTGCAACCTATTAAAAAAGCGCCACGATTGGACTTTTAGCCACAATTTCCCTATAAAAGGCGTATGGAGAGAAAATCACATTTGGGAAAATGGTTGTTGTCGGTGCTGGCATTACATGGGGTATTGATTGCGTGGTTAGTGCTAGACCCGCCACTTGCACCCTTTATGCAAACAGCCGATGGCGCAGATGAAACCGCTTTATTGCTCTGGACGAGATATACGGCGCGCATATCTTTTGTTTATTTCCTATTCACTTTTATCGCTTCGCCTTTAAGAGGACTTATGGGAGGGCTTATAGCGAATGCGACCACAAAATTTATCCGTCAATATAGGCGGGAATTAGGGCTATCGTTTGCCCTTTCCCACACGATTCATCTGGGGGCGTTGATTGCCTATCTCACTTCGGGCGATTATCCCGCTCCCGCCAGCCTTCTTATCGGGGGCGGGTTAGGTTATCTGGCAATGTTCCTTATGGCGGCGACATCTACGCAATGGGGCTATACACGGCTAGGGGTTAATGGCTGGCGCTATTTACATAAAACGGGCATTCATATTCTGGCTTTGATATTCGCCTTTGTCTATAGCGGCAAAGCCATTGCAGAGCCAAGCCCTATACATATAGCCCTATTCTCAGCATTGGTTTTATGCTATGTCTTGCGCCTGATAGATTTCTTTAGAAAGAGGAGCAGACAATGAAAGACGCAATCAATAAAGCAACCATTATCGCCTTTTTTATCGGCGGTGTTTTAGGGGGCGCAGCAGGTGGTGTCGCTGGCTTTGGGCTGGGCATTTATTACTTGCCGATTTTGGTGGAAGCAGAAGGCGCAACCACAAGAGAAGTTAAAACCGCAACAAAAGCCGCAAATTATAAAACTAATTTCAGACGCGATTTGAAAGGTAGCGATAGCCTCCATTGGGGGGAAGGCACACTTTATCTGGGGCGCGAAATTGGCGGGCAGTATTACTTCACCCTAGACGGACAAGTAAGCCCAGGTCCTGATTACAAACTCTACTTAGCACCTCGTTTTGTGGAAACAGAAGCAGATTTCCTCGCTATCAAAGCGCAATCGGTGCGGGTGGCAGACATCAATGGCTTCACAAACTTCCGTGTATCCGTGCCGATGTCTATTGATCCAACACAATATGAAGCCGTTGTCGTATGGTGCGAAACATTTAGCCAGTTCATCACGGCTGGCACATTACGCCAAACAAATTAGAGGGTCGTTTCCACGTGTCTGCACAAGTCAATATCAAACGCACCAGTGTGCCACAAATCATCGCTCGCAAGGGGGGGGAGCCTCTGGTGTGCCTAACCTCTTACCATGCCCACACAGCAAGATTGATTGATCCTTATGTAGACCTCCTGCTTGTCGGTGATAGTCTGGGTATGGTTATGTATGGTATGGAGACAACGCTCGGTGTCACGTTGGATATGATGATAGCGCATGGGGCGGCAGTGGTGCGTGGTTCGCAAAAAGCCCTCATCGTTGTAGATATGCCGTTCGGCTCTTACGAGGAAAGCCCGACACAAGCCTTTCACAATGCGGCGCGGGTGCTGAAAGAAACAGGATGCCAAGCCATCAAATTAGAGGGGGGGTCTCGTATGGCAGAAACCGTGCATTATCTAACACAAAGGGGAATTCCTGTTATGGGTCATATTGGTTTGACGCCTCAAAATGTAAATGTGTTGGGGGGGTTCAAAGCACAAGGGCTAGCGCAAGAAGAATGGGCGGCATTGCAAATAGATGCACAAGATTTAGCCCAAGCGGGTGCGTTTTCTATCGTGCTGGAGGCGATGGCGGCAGGCTTGGCGGATAAGATAACAGCGGCGGTGTCTGTGCCAACGATAGGCATTGGGGCATCGGCTGCGTGTGATGGGCAGATATTGGTCAGCGAAGATATGCTGGGTCTCTCCCCTAAAGTGCCACGTTTTGTGAAAGAGTTTGCAACATTAGGGGCGCAAATCGCGGGGGCGGCAGAGGCTTATGGGCGAGAGGTGCGGGCAAGGCGTTTCCCAAGTGCAGAGAATACCTACACGACTAAATCCAAAAAGAAGGAGCCTACGAAATGAGTGATGTTTTCGCCGAAGTCAATGCAGATTTACGCAAAGACAGGCTACAAAGCCTATGGGATAAATATGGCTATTATGTGCTTGGCGCAATAGCGGCGATTATATTGGGCGTTGGCGCACAAGCTGGTTATTCATCACTCCAGCGCACGGCAAATGAAGAGGCGAGTGTGCGCTATGCGGCACTCGTGGCAACGGCACCAACACAAGAATCATTAGCGGCATTTGCCAGTGCCGAAGATAATGGCTATGGGGCATTAGCGGCATTTACATTGGCGGTGCAACAAGCCGAAGCGGGGGCTATGCGTGAGGCGTTATCGGGTTTTGACGCCTTGGCGACACAAAATGATTTACCAAAGGGCTTACAAGATTATGCGCGTTTGCAGGCGGCGATTATTTTGCTAGATAGCGCCAGCGGCAGTGCCGATGATATTGCGGCACGGCTTGCCCCTTTATTGGCGCAGACAGGGGGCTTTAGCCCTATGGCACGCGATATTATGGGGCTGGCGTGGATAAAGTCTGGCGATAAAGATAAGGCACGCGCCCTTTTTGAAGCCCAAAAAACAGACGAGACGACTTCACGCTTTGCTAGAGAACGCGCGAATATTATGCTAGACACATTAGGCAACAAAAAATAGGTGGCGTTATTATGAAACAGATAAAATCACGATTGAACTTTTTACTTTTGGCATTGCCACTATTGGTGGTGGCTTGCACCCCTGCGGAAAAATCATTGGAGGGCGAGCGCATTTCGGTCTTAAGTTTTGAGCAAAACATTAGCCCCGACCCACGTGTGCAAGAGGGGGTTATTCGTGTGCCGCCTAGTTTCCGCAATAGTGATTGGGCAAATCCGGGGGGCTTTGCAAGCCATGCCGCCTATCATTTAGCCCTTGCCAATACAGACCCATATTTTTCTGTGCCGATGGTGGGCGGCAACACCCGCAATCGCCGTATGAAATCGCCACCAGTGGTGGGGGGCGGCAAAGTATTCGCAATGGGCGCGGCACTAGATGTCGTCGCTGTTGATGCCAATAGTGGCGAACATTTATGGGAACAATCGCTCGTCCCCGTCGGCAAACGTGTTGATAGCGGCTTTGGCGGCGGCGTCGCCTATGGTGATGGGCGGGTGTTTGTAACCACAGGCTTTGGCGAAATCATCGCGCTATCCGCTACAACAGGCGAAGTCATTTGGCGCAAACAAAATAATGTGCCATTCTCAAATGCACCGACAATACGTTCGGGACGGCTATATGTTGTCGCGCGGGATAGTCGCTTGCAAGTTCTCTCGACAACAGATGGCAGTTTCGTTTGGGAATATAGCGCCATCGCAGAAAGTGCCAGTATTTTATCCGCCTCTAGCCCCGCCGTGTCGGAGCAGATTGTCGTGGTCGGCTTTAGTTCGGGCGAAGTATCAGGCTTGCGAAGCCTCAACGGCACCCGCGCTTGGGAGGATACATTATCAGGCAGAGCCCGCCAAATCACGCCTTTGTCAGAACTGAATGCGATTGTCGGGCGACCCGTTATTGACCGCGATAGGGCTTTCGCTGTCAGCCATGGCGGACGCATGATCTCCCTAGATATTCGCACAGGCGAACGCATCTGGACTGCCGATATTGGCTCGGCAGAAACGCCATGGGTTATGGGCGATTATATTTTGGTGATGTCGCTAGAAGGGCAAGTCATTTGCCTATCACGCGAACAAGGGCGGGTGCGTTGGGTGCAAACACCCGATGACTTCACGCCAGCGCAAAAGCCAGCAGCATTTTGGACGGCGCCTATCTTGGCAGGGGGGCGAATACTTATCACCTCATCGCGTGGTGAAATCGTCGCCCTTGACCCCGCCGATGGCGCACATCGTGAAACGATAAACCTTAACACCTCTATAAGTGTGTCGCCTGTGGTGGCGAATAACACACTTTACATCCTCGCCAATGATGGACGCCTCATCGCGAGACGTTAGAGGGCGAGATATGCAATGTCAGAAACGCCGCCAGAGATAGAGCCAGAAACTCTACCCTCCCTTACGCTCGCCACCCCTTTTACATTGGCTATTGTCGGGCGACCGAATGTTGGTAAATCCACACTCTTTAATCGCCTAGTCGGGCGACGCGCGGCATTGGTTGATGACAAACCGGGTGTCACGCGCGACCGCCGCTTTGGTGATGCCTCCTTAGGGGAGTTGCGGTTTCGTATCATAGACACGGCTGGTTTTGAAGATGGCAAGGCGGGCACCTTAATCGCCAATATGCGAGAGCAAACGGAAATGGCGGTGCAAGAAGCCGATATGGTTTTGTTTTTAACCGATGCCATCGCTGGCATTTTACCAGAGGACGAAGCCTTTGCTCGCTTATTGCGGGTGCATAATGTGCCGCTTATCCTCGCCGCCAACAAAGCCGAAAGTGCGCGCGGCGTTGCAGGGGTGCAAGAGGCTTATCGTCTGGGCTTTGGGGAGGCGATAACATTATCTGCCGAACACGGACATGGTATGGACGCGATTTATACAATCTTGCGCGAAGCGATGCCTCGTGATGAGTTTGACGATATAGACGAAGACCTTGATGAAAACTTTGATAGCGACACCCCTTTTGTTGATGACATCAACAAGCCTTTGCGTGTGGCTGTTATTGGTCGCCCGAATGCGGGTAAATCTACGCTTATCAATCATCTGCTGCAACAAAATCGCTTGCTGACATCACCAGAGGCGGGCACGACACGCGACAGCATCTCCGTTGATTGGATTTGGAAAAGCGAACAAGGCGATCGCCTCATTATGCTGTGGGACACGGCTGGTATTCGGCGCAAAGCACGGGTGCAGAAAAAAATAGAAAAACTATCAGTGGCAGATGCCCTTCGTGCCGTGCGCTTTGCGGAAGTTGTCGTGCTCATGATGGATATTGACAGCCCCTTTGATAAACAAGATGTGCAACTGGCAGACCTCATCGCACGCGAGGGCAGGGCATTGGTGATAGGGCTCAATAAATGCGACACAGATTACAGCGCCGGCATTATAGATGAACTGGTGGAAGATAAATTCCGCTATGCGCTTAGCCATTGGCGGGGGCTGCCGATACTTAAACTCTCCGCCAAAACAGGTAAGGGCATGGCACGGCTTATGCCCGCCGTGCAACATCAATATGAATTATGGAATACACGTATCTCAACCGCTAAACTCAATAAATGGCTGGAGGAGGTGACATCAAACCATCCGCCACCAGCAGATAGAGGCCGCCCCGTGCGCTTGCGCTATATGACACAAGCCAAAAGCCGCCCCCCCACATTCATCATCTTCTCTAGTCGGGGCAAGGCAGTGCCCGAAAGTTATAAACGCTATCTGATTAACGAACTACGCAACCACTTCAACCTTGACGGCTGCCCCATCCGCCTATTCCTCCGCCAAGGCACCAACCCTTATGGAAAATGAGAACCCATATCAAGCATATCGGCAATAAAATGAACTATTTCAGGATCATCTTTATATTTACGAAGTAGAGGAACGACCTCATGATGCCCCTCTGGTATCCCGTATTCACTTTCAGGCATAAAGATTGTTAGTTCGTGTGTTTCTTCATTGATGCCATAGCTATGACCTATTGTTAGCAGTTCCATATCAACCTCCTTGTTAAGGAGTGAAAAGATCACACTTCAAGATCGCCGTCAAGTCTATTTTAATGAATTTTCGTCTAGTTTAACGCTGTCCCATGGAAGTGTTTCAATAAAATAATTACTGCCAATATCTTTTATATATTTTTTGACATCGTCATATTTTTTATCCTCAAACCAATCATTCAAAAGAAAAATAAATTGAACCTTATATGGAAGGCTTTTAATTAAGCGGCTATATTGTTTTGTTTTGAAATCACTGGTTTGCAGTTTCTCATCGACAGAACCACCCCCGCTTTGGAATTTCTTTTCAATAATATAAACGACTTTTGCTTTATGATTGACAACTGCCGTATCTGGCAACAATTTTGACGAAAGAATTTCCTTCCAGTCAATTTCTTTGGGCATTAGAAATTTTGTATATAATCCATGCTTTTCGTAAATGGATGCAATGCATTCATTATTATAAAAAATATCATCGCCTTTAACAGTAAGATAGGATAGTTTTTTGAGTTCCTCAAGAATATCAGTATCACGTTCAAATTTTAAACCATTGCAGTTTGTTTGTGCGCCTCCGCCGTGTTTGTTCTTTTCTCTTGCCATACTGCAAGGTATAGCGATTCGCCCTTCAAGGGCTAATTATTATTCTGCGGCGATGACAGTTTTTTGTTTGGTGGTGGTTTTGCGAGGGCGTTTAGTTGCTACAGCCGCTTTGCGTTTGGTGGGGGCTTTGCGTGGTTTGGGTGTGGGCAGTGTTTTTACGACATCTTTTAGGCGTGGTTTGGCAAGTGTTTTTAGATATTCAACATCAGCATCAATACCGACAAATTTGCGCCCCGCTTGCAAGGCGGCGACGCCAGTTGTTGCGCTACCACAAAAGGGGTCTAGCACTAAGTCATTCTTATTGCTGGCGGCAAGAATAATGCGCCGCATAAGGTCAAGCGGCTTTTGTGTAGGGTGTTTGCCATAAATTTTTTCTTCTCGCTTTGGTGTGCCAATTGCCCAGACGCTACGCATTTGTGTGTTTGGATTTTTCAGGCGGTCTTCTGACCAGTCGCCATCTTTCATTTCACTATAATTGTATGTGTGTTTTGCTTTTTTGTCTTTCCGTGCCCATATAAGAGTTTCGTGGCTGGCAGTAAACATACGGCACGATAAATTAGGGGCAGCATTTGGCTTGAACCAACTAATATCATTGACGATATGCCATCCGTCTTTTTGCAAAGCGAAACCACAAGCATAAATGGAATGATAAGTGCCAGAAATCCACAATGATCCATTTGGCTTTAGAACACGCTTGCAAGCGGCAATCCAATCAATATGGAATTGGAGGTCGGCATCAAAGCCCTTGCTAACATCCCACTTGCCTTTATTGACGCTTACGCGTTTTCCCGCATGGACTGAAAAGCCACCATTGGAAAGATTATAAGGGGGGTCGGCAAAAATTAAATCAATGCAATTGTCAGGAATTTTTTCCAAAGTTTCCATAGCGTCACCACAATATAGGCGCACATTAGGGGCGTTCCAATAAGGAATCATAGTTTGATCAGGCTCGGAAAGAAAATAATCCATAATTGTATTATTGACTAATTCTAGGGTCATAGGCAAAAAATTTTTCAGTTATCCCCGAAAATTTTCATCATACCTAACAATCTCCCCTGTATGGGCGTGGTGGGGGGAGAGCAGAGTTAGGGCGAGGGGGGCGATGGCGGCGGGGCTTGGCAGAGTGTTGGGGTCTTCGCCCGGCATGGCTTGGGCG
>JAAOIL010000078.1 GCA_015163825.1 Alphaproteobacteria bacterium
CCTTATTATCCGCCACTTTGACAGGGCTTGTTTCCGGTTCGGCTGCCAGCAAGGCTTTGGTATAGGCGTATTTTGGCTGCTCTAGCACATCAGCCACCGCCCCCGATTCTACCATTTTCCCACTTTTCATAACCGACACACTATCGGCGATGCGGCGCACCACCCCCAAATCATGGGTGATGAGTAAAATCGCCATATCGGTTTCTTGTTGTAGTTCTTTTAGCAAATCCAAAATCTGTTTTTGGATTGTCACATCAAGGGCGGTGGTTGGTTCATCAGCGATTAATAGTTTCGGGCGATTCGCCAATGCCATTGCTATCATAACGCGTTGGCGTTGCCCGCCTGATAATTGATGCGGAAAACTCTGCAATCTTTGTGCGCCATCACGCAGCCCGCATCGTTCTAAAAGCGTGACGGCTTGGGTGCGTGCCGCCGCCATAGAAAGCGGCTGGTGAAGGCGAATAGCCTCACATATTTGCTTGCCAATTTGGTGTAAAGGGTTAAGCGATGATAGCGGTTCTTGAAATATCATAGAAATCTCATTACCCCTAAGCGCTTGCAGTTTTTTTATGGGCATTTTCATGAGGTCTGTCATCAAGTCTTGGCTCGTATTTTTATCCCGAAATAAAACCTCGCCCTTATTATGGAAGGCGGCGGGGGTGGGCAGCAAGCGCAAAATAGATAAAGCCGTCACCGATTTACCAGAACCACTTTCGCCAACCAGCGCATGGGTTTTGCCGGCTTGCAAGGTCAGCCCGACATTATCGGCAGCCGTTAAGGGAATTTTTTCCTTAGCTTGCAAATAATCTTGCGGATGAAACCCAACATGGAGATTTTTAATTTCTAATATATTCATAATGCCCTCATATCTCTCTCATATCTCTCTCATATCTTCCTCATAGCCCCCTCACAATATCGTCTTGCGAGGGTCAAAGGCATCACGCACGGCTTCGCCGATAAAAATAAGCAATGACAACATCAACGCGATAGTAAAAAATCCTGCCAGCCCCAACCATGGCGCGTGTAGATTGGCTTTGCCTTGCGCCAGCAATTCCCCCAATGAGGGCGAGCCGGGTGGCAAGCCAAAGCCCAAAAAATCAAGCGAGGTCAATGTCGTGATAGAGGCATTTAAGATAAACGGCATTAAGGTCAAAGTCGCCACCATGGCATTGGGTAATAAATGCCGCACCATAATGGTCGGGGTCGCCACCCCTAAGGCGCGTGCCGCTTCCACATAGTCAAAATTGCGGGCGCGTAAAAACTCGGCGCGCACCACACCAACCAGCGATACCCAAGAAAACAATAATAAAATCCCCAACAATATCCAGAAGCTCGGCTCTATCACCGCCGCAATAATAATCAGCAAATAAAGAGACGGCACAGAGGTCCATATCTCAATAAATCTTTGCAGACTCAAATCAAGCCAGCCGCCAAAATAGCCTTGTATGGCGCCGGCAAAAACACCAATCAGCGAAGAAAATATCGTCAATGTCAAACCAAATAAAATGGAAATACGAAAGCCATAAATCAAACGCGCTAACACATCACGCCCTTGATCATCCGTCCCCAACCAGTTCTCGCTATCGGGGGGCGAGGGTGCCGGGTGGGTAAGGTTTAAGTTAATCGTATTATAATTATAACGCAGAGGCGGCCAAAGCATCCAACCTTTTTTATTTTCAATTAAATCCATAACATAGGGATCGCGATAATCGGCTTCGGTGGCAAAATCCCCCCCAAAAATTGTTTCGGGATAGGTGATAAATATCGGCGCATAATACCCGCCTTCATAATGGATAAGCAAGGGTTTATCATTGGCAATGAATTCAGCGCCCAAAGTGACAAAGAACAGCACGGCAAACAATATCAGCGACACAAATCCGCGCCTGTTGGACTTAAAAATAAACCAGCGCCTTTTATTGAGGGGGGATAGGTTTTGCAACATCATCTGCCCCCGCTACCCTTGTGTCCGTGCGGAAAAATCGATGCGGGGGTCAATCCACATATAGGTCAGGTCAGAAATCAGGGTTATGCCCAAGCCGATTAAACCAAAAATATACAGCGAGGCAAACACGACCGGATAATCTCTATTGACGATGCTTTCGTAAGACAGCAAGCCCAACCCATCAAGCGAGAATATGGTTTCAATCAATAGCGAGCCTGTAAAGAATGCCCCGATGAAAGCGCCCGGAAATCCTGCCACGACAATCAGCATAGCATTACGGAATATGTGTTTATAAAAGACGCGTGCCTCCCCCGCCCCTTTGGCACGGGCGGTCATCACATATTGTTTGCGCATTTCCTCCATGAAGGAGTTTTTGGTGAGTAAGGAGGTCGTAGCAAAACTACCAATGGCGAGGGCTAATACGGGTAATGTGATGTGCCATAGATAATCCAATATCCGCCCCCCCAGCGATAACTCTTGCCACCCTTCAGATACCAGCCCGCGCAAGGGGAACCAATCAAAATAAGAGCCGCCGGCAAAGAACACAATCAAAGCCACCGCGAATAAAAATCCCGGAATGGCATAGCCGATAATGATAACGCTTGATGTCCATATATCAAAACTTGTGCCGTCGCGCCTTGCTTTGGCAATGCCGAGCGGTATGGATATAAGATAGGTCAGCAATGTCGTCCATAGCCCTAATGTGATAGAGACGGGCAGTTTATCAATGATTAAATCACTGACAGCAATATCGCGATAATAACTTTGTCCAAAATCAAAGCGTATATAATTTTTTATCAGCAGAAAAAATCTTTCATGAGCGGGTTTATCAAATCCGAATTGCACTTCTAACTCGGCGATGAATTCGGGGTCTAGCCCTTGTGCGCCACGATAGGCAGAGCCTCCGCTTTGTGTGTTTTGCGGGGTATTTTGTCCTGCATCTTGTGTATTGCTGAAACGCGCGGTCGCGCCTGTGTCGTGTCCTTGCAATTGGGCGGCGATGCGTTCAATCGGGCCGCCGGGCGCGAATTGCACAATCAGAAAACTAAGCGCCATCATACCGAACAAAGTCGGTATCATAAGGGCGAGGCGTTTGGCGATATAGGCGATCATTTTTTGTGCCACCAAATATCGGGAAAGCCCAGCCCATAATCAGGCATCGGGGTCGGGTGTTGAATATGTTGCCAAAAGGCGAGGCGTTCATGCGGGGCGTGCCATTGTGGCACCGCATAATGATTGGCGAGCAACACGCGATCAAGGGCGCGTGTGGCAGCAATCAAACTTTCTCTATCATGCGCAAAAATCAAGGCTTCCACCAAAGCATCAATGGCGGTATCGGCAATCCCGATGAGGTTGCGCCCGCCGCTAATAGAGGCGGTTTGCGATGACCAATAATCGCGTTGTTCATTGCCGGGCGATAGCGATTGCCCGAAACTGGCAACGACCGCATCAAAATTATAATTGGTGAGGCGGTTTTGATATTGACTTGGATCAACGACCCGCATGCGGGCAGTAATACCAAGTTTGGCAAGGTTTTGTATATAGGGGGCGATAATGCGTTCAAAGGCTGGTTGCACCAGCAGAAACTCAATCGTGAAAACTTCACCTTCACCTTCACCTTCGCTATCGCCTTTGCGTTTTAGTTGATTATCTTGCAATACCCACCCCGCTTGTTCTAGCAAGGCACGGGCACGGCGCAAGTGCTGGCGAATATCACCCGCCCTCTCATTTTTGGGGTTGGCATAAGGGGTGGTGAAAACACGCGGCGGAATCTTATGACGCAAGGGTTCCAACAATGCCAATTCCTGCGGCGAGGGCAGCCCGTGCGCCGCCAGTTCGGAACGTTGAAAGAAACTATTGGTGCGCGCATATTGTCCGTAAAAAAGATTTTTATTGGTCCATTCAAAATCAAAAGCGAGGTTTAAGGCTTCACGCACCCGCGCATCGCCGAACCGCCCCCGCCGTGTATTATAAACAAACGCTTGCATACCAACGCCGGTTTTCAAGCCAATCTCTTCACGGATTAAGCCGCCCCCTTGTTTGGCTGTTTTCTTATAACCCGTTGCCCAAAGGCGTGAAGAGAATTCAGCGCGAAAATCCACTTCCCCAGCTTTCAGGGCTTCAAAAGCGATAGTGTCATCGCCGAAATAATCATAGATGATGTCATCAAAATTATACCGCCCCTGTGATATGTTTAAGTCTTGCGCCCAATAATCTTTCACACGCGACAACACAAGGCGTCGCCCGGCTTCGCTATGGCTTATTTTATAAGCCCCCGATGTCAGCGGCGGGGTTAGCGTGGTTTTATTAAGCCCGCGCCTTTCCCCCCCCTTATCCTTTCCCTGCCAATAGGCTTTAGATAGAATCGGCAAAGCCCCCAACACCAAAGGCAGTTCCCGATTACCCTTTTTCTTAAAGTGGAATTTTATTTTATGGTCGTCAATAATTTCACTGCGTTCAACATCACCATAATAGGCACGATAGAAAGGGTGGGCGGCGCGAATGGCATCAAGCGAGAAGGCGACATCGGCGGCGGTAATGGCACTGCCATCATAGAATCTGGCGGCACGGCGCAAAGTAAATGTCACGGAAGAAAAATCGGCGGGGTGCGCCACAGATTTAGCGACCAATCCATAGACAGCAGAGGGCTCGGCAAGGCTGGGGGTTAATAATGTATCGTGGATAATGCCCACGCCTTGGGCGGTATTGCCTTTTATGGTGAAGGGGTTGAGATTATCAAAACTGCCAATGGCGGCGATGCGTAATGTGCCGCCTTTCGGGGCATTGATATTGACATAGGGGAAGTGCTTGAAATCGGGGGGCAACTGCACCGCCCCAAATAGAGAGAGTCCATGCTTTTCTATATCAAGCCTTTCTATATCAAGCCTTTCTATATCCTGCGCTTTTAGTGGTGTTGCTGTCGCCAGCCCCATCATAAAAAGCATAGAAAATAGAATCCGCATCATAAAATCCCTTATAAACCCCTTACAAAGAACATAACACTTTTAGTTAAATTTTAATCAATTTTTTAGGCTGGTGAGATAGGCGATAATATCGGCACGATCTTTGGCTTTGCGTAAGCCGATAAATGACATATTTGTGCCGGGCGCATATTTTTGGGGGCTTTTCAGGAAGGCGTTCAGGGTCTCATTATCCCATATTCCGCCTAATTCCCCCCCCAGTCCTGATAGTGTTTTGGAATAGGCGAAGCCAGAGGCGGTGGCGATATTTCTCCCGACAATACCATGCAGAGCGGGGCCGATACGATGCGGCGCATCTGCTTCAAAGCTATGGCACGATAGGCATTTTTTGGCAATTCTACCGCCTTTCTCGACAGAGGCGGTTTGCAATAATTCTGATATCGGCGGTTCAATTTCAGCGACAGCCGCCACAACAGCACTTTCTCCATCGGCAAGCACCCCTTCTACGATATAGGCATCGGCATCGGCGGGGGCTACGCTAAACAGCGTTTCGCTCAAATTCTGCAGACCAATCACGATGAGCAATGTCATCAAAATTGCGCCTGCTATTTTGTTCCATTCGAAAGAATCCATAGAATCACCAGCCTCGCTTTGTTATATCCTTTTACCCATTATAGCGCAATTTTTCTTGCGGTCTAGTGTCGCACAAACTAGTAAGGGGGGTATGGATAATCCTATTATAATGATACCGACACGGCTAGCGTCCAGCCGCTTGCCTAATAAGCCCCTCGCTCTGATAGGGGGGGTGCCGATGATAGTGCGGGTTTATCGCTTGGCACAAGCGGCGGCACAATTAGTAAATAGCGACCGCCCCCCGCCTATTGTTGTGGCGGCGGCGGATAAGGCGATTATTGATGTTATTGCCGCAGAGGGCGGCACAGCCCACTTGACCGACCCTGATTTACCTTCTGGTTCTGACCGCATTTATGCGGCACTACACCAGCTAGATCCAGATTGTGCCTATGATAGTGTGGTTAATCTACAGGGTGATTTACCCCTTTTTGACCCCGCTATTATTCCCGCTTTATTGGACGCCTTATTGACGACAAAACCACAAGCCGACATCACCACGCCTGTGGTGGCGATTACTGGTGCCGACGCCCAAGACCCCAATTTTGTCAAAGCGGTGCTGGCAGATGATAGCGCCCCTTCTAGTCGGGCATTATATTTCAGCCGTCAGCCTGTTCCTCACGGCTCTGTTCCCGATAGGGGGGATAAGACGGATAGATATTTTGGTCATATTGGCATTTATGCTTATCGCCGTGCGGCATTGGCGCGCTTTGTTGCCTTGCCCGCCGCCCCGATAGAGCACCGCGAAAGCCTAGAGCAATTGCGGGCTTTGGCGGCAGGTTTTCATATAGAGGCGGTGCAGGTTAATGATATGCCTTTGAGTGTCGATACCCCTGCCGACCTATTAGAAGCAGAAGCCACTTTACAAAATAATTAATCACACGATTTGGAACTTGCAAGATTTAGATAAAAAAGCGACAAGCAATTATGACAGATTCAAATAAATCCCAAACATCAAAAATCGCTTTTCAAGG
>JAAOIL010000079.1 GCA_015163825.1 Alphaproteobacteria bacterium
ATAATTTGGAACTGGTGCGTTCTTTATCGGGTGAAAAAAAGGGCAGTTTATTGTCGGTGATTGATTACACATGTTCGCCAGCCGGGGCGCGGGCTTTGGCACAAAGATTGAGTGCGCCGCTCACCGATTTGGCGACATTGCAAGCCCGCCATCAATGCGTAGCGGCTTTTGTGGCGGCACAAGATGATAGGCGTGAAATCCGCGACCAGCTAAAAGCCACGCCTGATATGATGCGTAGCCTATCCCGCCTTATCCAATCGCGTGGCGGCCCGCGTGATTTATTGGTCTTGCGGCAAGGGCTTATACAATCACGCCTCATATATACACAACTGACCAGTATGAATAAATCGTCAGGCGCTATTACCCCCGAAGTGGAAACCATAGGGGCGGCCTTAAATGAAAACGCTGCCGCTATTGATGAATTCTGCCTCACCCTGACCGAGGCACTAAGCGATGACGCGCCTTTATTGGCGCGCGATGGTGGCTTTGTGCGCCCTACTTATCATGCCGGTTTAGATGAAGCACGGCGTCTGCGTGATGAAAGTCGGCGGGTTATTGTGTCGTTGCAAGAAAAATATGCGGCGGCGACTGGTATTAAATCGCTCAAGATAAAACATAATGGTGTGTTGGGTTATCATATAGAAGTGCCCGCCCGCGAGGGTGATAATTTAATGGCACCACCGCATCGCGATATTTTTATTCACCGCCAGACGCTTGCCAATAATGTGCGCTTTTCCACCAATGAGTTGGCGGAATTGGCGGCGGCGATTTCGCGCAGTGCTGAAACGGCTTTGGCATTTGAGGGTGAGATTTTTACCACGCTTTGCACAAGCGCGATTGCTTTGGCAGATGCGCTAACGACACGCGCCCATGCGCTGGCGGCATTAGATGTTACCACCGCCTTGGCGGAATTGGCATGTGTGCGGGGGTGGCATTGCCCGATTTTATATGAAGACACACGTTTTGAGATTACAGGCGGGCGCCACCCTGTGGTGGAAGCGGCTTTATTATCAGGCGGCTTATCAGACGGCTTATCGGGCACGACTGCCCGCGAGGTTTTTATCGCCAATGATTGCCACTTAAATGCCGCCCCCTCACCCATCGCCTCACCCATCGCCTCCCCCATCGCTTCCCCCATCGCCTCTACAAAAGAAAACACCCCCGCCAATACCCCCCGCCTGCTTTTATTGACGGGGCCGAATATGGCGGGTAAATCCACGTACTTGCGCCAGAATGCTTTGATTGCGATTTTGGCACAAATGGGCAGTTTTGTGCCGGCGCAGGCGGCGCATATTGGTTTGATAGATAGGGTGTTTAGCAGGGTTGGGGCCGCCGATGATTTGGCGCGCGGGCGCTCTACCTTTATGGTGGAAATGGTAGAGACGGCGGTTATTTTGAATCAAGCCAGCCCGCGTGCTTTGGTGATTTTAGATGAGATTGGGCGTGGCACGGCTACTTTTGATGGGCTGTCTATTGCGTGGGCGGCGATAGAGCATCTGCATGAAGTCATTGGGTGTCGGGCTTTATTTGCCACGCATTATCACGAACTCACCGGGCTTGATGAAACATTAACAGGCATTGCTAATATATCCATGCGTGTGCATCAAGAGGGGCGTGTTCATCAGTCGGGCGGTGAATCGGGAAGCGATGATGATGCTGATTTGGTATTTTTGCATGAAGTTGTGGCGGGGGCGGCAGATAGATCATACGGCATACATGTGGCAAGGCTGGCGGGGTTGCCGACGCGGGTAATCTCGCGGGCACGCGCCGTGTTATCTGCCTTAG
>JAAOIL010000080.1 GCA_015163825.1 Alphaproteobacteria bacterium
AGCAAGCAAGATATTTTGGCATTTTATTTGAACCGCGTTTATTTTGGAGCGGGGGCGTATGGTGTGGCGGCGGCGGCGGAAACTTATTTTGGCAAGGCGGTGCAAAATCTTGACCGCAGTGAGACATCTTTATTGGCGGGATTATTGAAAGCGCCGTCTCGCTATGCGCCGTCTCGCAATCCCGAAGGGGCAAAAAAACGCCGCCGTGTTGTGTTAGCGGCGATGGTAGAGGTCGGCTCGCTTGACCCCAATGATGCGGCAGACCTCGCCACAGCACCGCTTTTGGTGCAGAGCGGTGGTGATAAAGCGGGGGCGCGTTATGCGGTGGATTGGACGCTAGAACAATTGCCCGATTTTATTGGCAAGCCGCGTTCTGATATTGATGTCATCACAACATTTGACCCGCTTATGCAACGCGCTGCCGAACGCGCTTTGCAACAAGTGCTGACAGCGCGTGGTGAGCGTGGGCGGGTGACGCAAGCGGCGATGGTGGTGATGACCCCTGACGGGGCGATAAGGGCTATGGTCGGGGGCAAATCTTATGCCAAGAGCCAGTTTAATCGGGCGGTGTTGGCATTTCGCCAGCCGGGGTCTGCCTTTAAGCCGTTTGTCTATATGGCAGCCTTAGAGGCGGGTTTACAAAAACACACGCCTTTTATTGATGAACCGATAAGCGTTAATGATTGGTCGCCGACCAATTATAATGATGGCTTTCGCGGGCTAACCAATCTGGAAGATTCGCTGGCATTGTCTATCAATACGGTCGCCGTGCAAGTGTCGGAACAAGTCGGGCGTGAAAATGTGCTAGAAGTGGCACGGCGGGTGGGGATTACCAGCTATCTAGCACCGCATCCGTCTATTGCTTTGGGTAGTTTTGAGGTCAATCTTTTAGAACTGACGGCGGCTTACGCACATTTTGCCAATGGCGGCTATCAAGTCTTCCCCTATGTGATTGATGCGGCGATTACCTCTAGTGGTGATGTGCTCTATGAGCATATGCCGTCTGCGCCCCGCCGTTTATTTGCGCCAAGCGATATTCGCACGCTCAATGATATGTTGGTGACGAGTGTGCAACGCGGCACAGGCAAACGCGCTCGTATTTCTAATGTGGTGGTGGCGGGTAAAACAGGCACATCACAAAATTGGCGTGATGCGTGGTTTGTTGGTTTCACAGGCGCTTTGGTGGCAGGGGTTTGGGTCGGCAATGATGACGGCACCCCTATGGAACGCGTCACGGGTAGTTCGCTACCGACTGAGATTTGGCATGCCTTTATGGCGCAACAAAAAACCCTCAATGGCACAGCCCATTTACCTTATGGTAATCTTATTGTGCCACAAGAAGAGACACAAACTATCTCTAATTCAAAAAGCACTTCAAATTCAGATAACCGCCCTGCCACAGATTCTGCAGAAGAGCCGAATCTGTTTGATAGATTATTTGGTGATTAATTTCTTAAGAGCCGTAGCAATATCAGTGCTGGTTTGGGTATCGGTGAAATGTGTCAAAAAGCGATTTTGCTTGTCCATAAAATAAATAATAGAACTATGGTCAATCGTATAGCCATCTGTTGTGGTGTCATCGGCGACTTTTGCCGCATAGATGCGATATTGGCGTTTGACGTTTTCAATCTGGGCGGTGCTACCTGTTAACCCTTCTAGGCGGGGGTGGAAGTGGCGCACATAATCGCGCAAAGTGGCGGGGGTGTCGCGTTCGGGATCGACAGAAATAAAGAGGGGTTGGATAGATGCCGATTCTGTTGGTTCTAATTGCTCTAGGGCATCGCTCAAACGTGCCAATGCCGTTGGGCAAACATCGGGGCAATAAGTGAAACCAAAATAGATGAGGAGATATTGTCCCCGATAATGGTGGTCGCTAATGGCTTGGGCATTTGTATTGAGAAGCGTAAAGGCACCCCCTATTTTAGAGGTTATGTCGCCCCGCCCTATGTTGGCGGCACTATCTAGGGTATTGGCGTGTGTGGCTTTGCCCGCTATTTTATCGCTCTCGCTGACCAGCATAACAATCAATATCAACGCCCCTACCCCTGATAAGAGAAGGCTGGCAATAACAGGTTTTGATAATGGTGGGCGCATGGCTTATGCTTTTACGGATATATATCATTTTAGCAAGCCTTTAATATAGAGTTTTAATATGGAGTTTTAATATAGCGGTTTAATGAAAAGTTTTATGCCATAAAATATGTTATAAAGCGTTATGCGTATTTTTCACTCATCTTTATTGCGTCTGCCGACAGCGGGTTTATTGCGTCTGCCGACAGCGGGTTTATTGCGTCTGCCGACATCTGGCTTATTGTGTCTGCTGATAGGTGGTCTCATTAGTGTGGCATTGTTCTATGCGGTCTATGCTCAGGCACGACCTCTGCCGCCTGTGGTGGCGGATACGATGTTGATAGAGGCGGCACGGGCGGGTGATATTGTCACAATCAATAATGCCCTAGCGCAAGGGCATACGCTTAATCGGCGTGGTCTGGCGGGGCGCACGGCATTGCAGATTGCCAGTGCTTGGGGGCAGGTGGCGGCGACAGAGCATTTGATAAAAAAAGGTGCCGATGTCAATATCCGTGCTCGTGATGGCGCGACGGCTTTATATCTTGCCATTATTTTTGATAACCCGACAATTGCCGCCGCTTTGCTGGCGGCGGGGGCGAACCCCAATCAAATTGGGCAAGATAATGAAGTGCCATTGATTATTGCCACCCGCAAAGGATTGCTGGCGCATGTGCAATTATTATTAGCGGCAGGGGCGAATATTGAGGCGGGGGATTATACTGGACGCACCGCTTATGATTGGGCGCGTGATAATCGCCATCGTGCCATAATGACTTTACTGGAACAAGCCGAACACAAAAATGATTAAACGTTCCTTTACTGAAAAAAATACTGAAAAAGATGATGTGGGCTCTATCTTTAGTCCTAATTTGGGTTTGGGTTTTGAATCTGGTTCTGGGGTGCGCTTGCGTGATCATATTGGCTTGCGGTGGCTGGCTGTTGTCGGGCAAACGAGTGCCGTTGGCATTGCCTATTTTGTTTGGGCGGTGCCGCTATGGCTCTTGCCGCTATGTGCTGTCATTGCCTTATCGGTCGCCTTGAATCTGTGGTTGGTGATGCGCTATCCCCCCGGGCATTTATTATCACGGCGTCAAGCGGCGCATTATTTGATTTATGACCTCGCCCAATTGAGTGTGCTGTTATGGCTAACAGGGGGGCTTGCCAATCCCTTTGCGGTTTTATTGCTTGCCCCTGTCACGGTGACTGCCAGCCTTGCCGATTTACGTTTCGCTTTTGTGGCAGTGGTGTTGGCGGTCATTGCCGTCATCGTTTTGTTTTTAGGGGCACCCTTTTTAGATTTTGCCGCCTATGTTTCGCCTTCTTTTGTCGGGGTGGCAGAAGCGGCAGGGCTAGCCTTAGCACTGGTTTTTATCCCCGTTTATATTTGGTGGGTCAGCCGTGCGGGGCGGCGCTTATTAAATGCCAATGCCACAATGGGTAGCCTCTTGGCGCGCGCCCAACATCTATCTGCCCTTGATGGCTTGGCAGCAGCTGCCGCTCATCAACTCGGCACACCATTGGGCACGATATTTCTTATCAGTGGTGAATTATCAAAATCGTCTTCTGATGTTCCCCCTGAAACGCCCCCTGAAACATGGCGGGAAGATATGCAGCTGATACGTATAGAAGCTGAAAAATGTCGTGCCATATTATCTAATCTCACGCGCCCGAATGAGTCTCACCTTATGAGTGATGATGTGTTGGGCTATGATATGATTACCACCGCCCCTTTAAGTGATGTTATCACGGCGATGATTGCGGCACGGCAAACCAACCTACCTGCCTCTAAAAATCCGCCTAAACAAATTCATTTTTCGGGCGCCACCCCCGTTTCTAAAGATTCTAGCGAGCCTCATATTCGCCACCACCCCGAACTGACTTATGGCATAGGCAATGTGTTAGATAATGCTCTGGCATTTGCGGCAGAAAACATTTGGATAAAGGCGGGTTATGACGACACTTATATTACCATAGAGATTAGCGATGATGGCAAAGGGTTTGCGCCTGATGTCTTGGCACGATTGGGGTCGCCTTATAATAGAAATCGCTCCTCTCATGATAGAGCCCCTGATGATAAAGGCGGCTTGGGGCTGGGGTTTTTTATAGCCCAGAGCCTATTGGCACGACTTTCGGGTCAGGTGGTGGCGTATAATAATCCCATAAAAGGCGCGTGTGTTTCTATGAAAGTGCCCCGCGCTGCCGTGTCGGCAGTATCGGATATTTTGGGTGATTGAAATATATGAGTTTGCTGTTATAAGAGCCCGATGAGCCGAAATTTATTGATTGTTGATGATGATGCCATTTGGCTACAACGTGTCGCACGGGCTATGGAGGGTCTGGGCTATGTGGTGCATTGTGCCGATAGTCTCGCCCAAGCACGCGCATGCGGGCGCGACATTAAACCCGATTATGCGGTGATTGATATGCGCCTTGGTGATGGCAATGGGCTAGACCTTGTCGCTGAATTTCGTGATTTGAATAAAGATATGCGCATTGTTATGCTGACGGGCTATGGCAATATCACCACGGCTGTTGCCGCCGTCAAACGAGGGGCAGTGGATTATCTGGCAAAACCCGCCGATGCCGATGAGATTAATGATGCCTTATGCGCCGCCCCTGACGGCTGTGCCGCCCCGCCTGAAAATCCAATGTCGGCAGATAGAGTGCGCTGGGAGCATATCCAACGCGTCTTTGAGTTGTGCGAGCGCAATGTATCGGAGACGGCAAGGCGGCTGAGTATGCATCGGCGCACCCTGCAACGCATTCTCGCCAAACGCGCTCCTAAATAATACGCCAAAATAAAATCTCGTAAAATAAAAAATGAGGGCGGATAACCCTTAAAAAACTTCCCAAACGCCAAGAAATCTATTGCCATTGCCCGCTTTTATTGCAACACTAGCGCCTCAACCTATCAGACGATTTATCAGGGAGGATAAGATGGTCAATCTATTGGAAAATATCATATTTCGGTTTCGCATTGTCATTCTGGCAGTCTTTGCCGCTTTCACGCTCTATAGCGGTTATTATGCGACCCAATTGCATATGGATGCCGGCTTTGAAAAGCAACTACCCGCCGATCACGAATATATTGAAACCTTCCAAGAATATCGCAAAGTCTTATTCGGCTCTAATCGTATCATTATCGTTCTCAAGCAACGCGAAGGCACGATATGGAATAAAGACTTTTTCAAAACCTATAAAGAACTAACCGATTCGCTGTTTTATCTGCCCGGTGTGGCGCGTCATACGCTGACATCTTTATGGACACCAAACTCCCGCTATTTTGAAATCACCGAAGATGGCTTTGTCGCTGATGATGTTATCCCTGGGACAATCACCATTGATAATATAGATTCGCAATGTGTGTCGCGCTTGAAAACTGCTAGTCTCTCAACCAATTGCCAACCAGCACTCGCTATTATTGAAAATAATGTCGTGCGTGGTGGTTTTGTCGGTCGCCTGGTCGCTAATGATTTCTCTGCCGCTATGGTGCGGGCTGAACTGCTAGACTTTGATGTCAAAACCGGACAACGCCTTGATTATTTTGATCTCGCCGATAAATTAGAAAGCCAAGTCCGTGATAAATACGAAAATGATAAATATGAAATTCAAATCATCGGCTTTGCTAAACTCATCGGGGATATTGCCGATGGCGCGGGTTCGGTGGTGAAATTCTTTATCCTTGCTTTCTTACTGACGATATTATCGGTCTATATATATGCGCGCTCGGCAGTGCTGACCTTCTTGCCGCTTTTTTGTTCGCTGACCTCGCTGATATGGCAGTTCGGCATATTGAATATATTGGGCTTGGGACTAGATCCTTTGGCAATCCTTGTGCCATTCTTGGTGTTCGCTATCGGGGTGAGCCATGGCGTGCAACAAATCAACCTGATTACCGCTGAAATATCCAACGGCAAATCCAGTGCTGAAGCGGCACGCGCTAGTTTTCGGGGGCTTCTCATACCGGGCTCTATGGCATTGGTCACAGACCTTGTGGGTTTTGCGACTTTATATTTAATCCCGATTCAAATGATTCAAGAACTGGCGATTACCGCCTCTATCGGGGTGGCGTTAAAAATCTTGACCAATCTTATCATGTTGCCTGTGCTGGCGAGCTATTTCAAAATAGAAAAAGGCTTTGTGGAGCGCATCAATAAAGCCCGTGCCGTGCGGTTGCGCTTAATGGGCAAACTCGGTCAAGTTGCTAATCCGAAATCATCTGTGGTGATTTTAATTTTGGCGGCAATGCTATTTGTCACCGCCATTGTGCAAAGCCAAGACCGCCATGTTGGCGCTTTGCATGCGGGCTCGCCCGAACTACATAATGATGCCCGTTATAATGTTGATAGCCGTGCCATTGCTAATAAATTCGCGCTTGGCTTAAACTTATTGACCGTCGTCGTGGAAACGCCGCGCGAGGCTTGTATCAATTATTCCTATATGAAATATCTTGATGAGTTTAGCTGGCACCTAACCAATGTGGACGGTGTGTCGCTGGTCTTGTCTTTGCCAACCGTGACGCGTCAATCTAGTTCGGGCTTTAATGAGGGCAACTTAAAATGGCAAGCCTTGCCGCGTAATAAATACGCACTTGTGCAAGCGCAATCCCCCATTGGCACCTCAACAGGGCTGCTCAATGAGGAATGCACATTGTTGACCCAGCTCATATTCCTTGATGATGCCAAAGCGACAACCATCAAACGTGCCGTGGATGCCGTTAAAACATTCCGCACCGAACAACCGGCACCTGTGGCGAATCTAGAAATCTTGACCGAGCCACCGACCACCGAAAGCGATCTAGAAAATAAAGGGCTCGCCTTTGGTATTAGAACCGATATCGTTGATGATGGTGTGTCATCGCTTATGGCAATCACTTATAATGTCAATAAAACCACGCCTGAAGAACTATTAAACGATGTCAAAGGCAGAGGGCTTAATGTTGTAAAAAGCAATGTTATCGGGGTTAATATCAGGCTGGCATCGGGCAATATGGGGGTGCAAGCCGCCGTCAATGAAGAGATTGAAAGCTCGGAACTGCCTATGCTCATCTATGTTTATCTAACGATTATCGCTTTGGTGATTATCACCTATCGGGATTGGCGGGCAACAATCGCTTGTTGTGTGCCCCTAACACTCGCCACCTTTATGGGCTATTGGTTTATGGAAGTGCTGGAGATTGGACTGACCATTGCCACGCTACCTGTTATGGTGCTCGCTGTTGGCTTGGGTGTGGATTACGCTTTTTATATTTATAATCGTATCCAATTCCATCTATCAGAAGGACTGGATGTCACCGCCAGTTTCAAAGAGACCCTCAATGAAACAGGTATGGCTGTGGTCTTCACCGCCTTGACCCTCGCGGTTGGTGTATCAACTTGGGCTTTCTCTGCTCTCAAATTCCAAGCCGATATGGGGCTGTTGCTGACATTTATGTTCATGATAAATATGATTATGGCAGTCACAGTGCTACCAGCATTGGCGGTGGTGCTAGAAATGGTGGTGCCACGCAAATCTCCACCAAAACCGCCTTCTGGTGCTTTAGCGCATTAAGGCTAACGCCTTGCGCAAAAGCTCAAAGAACGTGCTTCGCACTAAGGGGCTGGTGCTTTAGCGCATTAAGTAGGGGCTAATGCAAGAGAGCCTTAAAGTAGAGCGGTGAGGTCTGTAATGGCTTGGGTGGCGCTGGTTACTTTAATCGTTGCCATACCCAAGGCGCGCGCGGGTTTTAAGTTAATGCCGAGATCATCAAGGAAGACGCATTTTTCTGGCGCAACACCCAACTTTCTCGCCGCCAGAATATAAATCTGTGGGTCGGGTTTGCGTATGCCTATTTTGGAACTTTCAAAGACATGTTCAAATAATGCCATAACCTCAGCCACGGCATGGGCTTTCCTTTCGCTTCGTGCCATACCCGCCCCAGCGCCTGTATTGACATTATTGGTGATACAGGCGAGGCGATAATGTTGGGCTTTTAGTTCGTGCAACAGGGCGACCATTGTCGGGCGTATATCCCCCGCCAATAATGCCAACACATCAGCACCCCGCACCCCATAGCCTGCCGCTTGCGCTTCTGCATAAAAGGCGGTATCAAATTCTGTCGCCGTAATCTCACTGCGCTCAAACCGCGCCCAAGCATTATTATCAGGATTGGTGGCATTGATTGTGCGGATAAAATCCTGCGGTAGATTATGCGTGCTCTCATAACGGCTAAAGGCTTCAAAAGGGCTAGAGGTGATGACCCCCCCGAAATCCCATAAAATGGCTTCAAATTTCATAGTGCTTTATTTCTCTTTCCTATTTTATGGCTGTTTATTTCGTGCTAGTGTGGGCGCACCATAACATAAAATGATAGAAAATGGAGTGTGAGATGGAAAAACAATTAATGCGCCTTGCCGATGCGCGGGTGATAGGCGGCTCTTTTATTGTCGCATTTATATGTGTGTTGATTTTTGGACAAGTCGTAGAGCGGCTTGGCACAGGCATATTGGATTCCTACGACACCTATGATTATGCAGAAGTGATGCGCGTCTTTATGGTCTATGGTGAGGACGGGCGGTCTTTATATACCTATTCGGCATTGATATTGGATTCTATATTCCCGCTCGCTTATGGCACATTTTTTGCGGGGCTCTTGATGCGCTATCGTGTGCATCGCTGGGCGATTATTGCCGTCTATATATTGATATTAGGGTTGCTGGTTGATTTTGCAGAAAATACACAATTTGCTTTATTGCTGACCGCCTATCCCGCTATCACACCAGAGGCTGTCAATATGGCAGCGACAACAACAGAACTGAAATGGCTTTTGCTGCGCCCGGTGCAGTATTTTGCGTTCGCACAAATTGCCATTGCCATCGGAATCTGGTGCACAAAAGAACTCAAAAAAATATAGAGCAAAGTCTAAATTAATTAAACCCCCAAAAAGCAAGAACCCCCAATTAGCAAGAACCCCCAATTAGCAAGAACCCCCAAAAAGAAAGAGAGATTATAATTATGGTTAAAACTGCAGCATTAGATGTGGTGGTCTTTGGCGCCAGTGGTTTTACAGGCGCTTTGGTGTGCGAATATCTGGCATCGCATTATGGCACAAATATAAAATGGGCTATGGCTCCACCTCTAAAATGATTGCCGAGAGTGCTTTATGCTTGATAGAAGATTGCGCTGATTTGGCAGGTGGTATTTATACCCCCGCCGCCGCACAAGGGGTGAAACTGATTGCGCGCTTGGTGGCAAATGCCGGACTTACCTTTGAGATAGAAAACTAAATAAGTTTATGCTCCAACGCCCAACGCGGGGCGGGGGCAGCCGCAGGGCCATAGCCAAGCCGCCCAAACATTTGGATTGTCTCGCCTGTATAAGCAAATGCTTTATGGATTTTTTGATAATGTGGGCGCATTTCAGGGTATTCCTGTAGGGCTTGGCTAATCGGTTGCACCGATAATCCTAAATCCGTTGCGGCAAGATTCAAGCGCAACCAGCGTCGCCCGGCTTTGATTTGGTCGGCGCGACCATTATCATCGCTTTTTACCAAAATATAAGCGGGGGTAGAAAGCAACATCGCTTTATAAATATCTATCCCTTGCGCATAAGCCGATGATTGGGGGTCCATCAATTCCTCATGGGTTATGACACCCGCCAGATTGAGCGTCTCCATTAACGGCCCGCCTAAATCTATGCCATCGGGTTGGGCATTGATAGAGGACTTGCCAATGCGCATCAGATCAATACTTTCTTGCAAAGTGTGCGGTGTTTGATATTCAATCAACCACGCCTCATAGCTGATGTCTTTGAGGGTCTGCACACTTTTTGCATCGGTATAGACATCGCCATAGGCACGCATAGCAAGGGTGTGCGCATCGGATAGGGGTTTTGCCATAAAGGGTTGCTTGTTAGAGCGCCGTGCCAATATCGATTGAAACAGACGCTTATCGTTTTTCTTTTGCGCGGCTTCCTTATAAAGCGTGACTTCCGCCACATAAGAATCTCGCTCTGTCGGGAATAAACGTGTGCTGCTGTTATAACCATAATTGCCCAAAGCTAAATCCAAACACTCAAGGAAGCACCCCATACCAATGGTCAACTGCCTATCAAAAGGGTCGGTATGGGGAAGATTTTTATCTGTATCACGATAAATGCGAATGGCATCTGTGCCGACCAATTCTGCCATCCAAGGCTGGCGGTTATGGGGGTTGGGCGCTAATATCGCATAAGATAAAGCATTGAGGCGCACATCATCGTAAACATCGGTTTGCATCCATGGGGCAAGGGCATGGTGTGGGGTGCGGGTGCCAAGAAATCCACCCATAGCGGCGGCAGATATAACAACCCCGCCACCAATCAATTTCAAAATATGTCGTCTTTGCATAATCGTTTCCTTTTATTTGGCGCACCCCCACTCTCTTATTTTCTTCGCGCCTTTATTGGCGCACCCCCATCTTCGCGCTTTTGGCGCACCTGAGAGGATTCGAACCTCTGACCTCTGCCTTCGGAGGGCAGCGCTCTATCCAGCTGAGCTACAGGTGCTGTATTTTTACTATAGCGATAAAGCCGCCCTTGTGCCAATTTATTAACCCCCGCCCTATTTGACATTTACTTTTGTGGGGCTGCTTTTGTGGGGCGTGCCTTTGAACCAACTCGCCAGATTATCCAGAAGTGAGTTTCAAGAATACTGATTCTAAATGGGCGCCTTCTGTGTCTATGTCGGCAATGGTGATATTGGCGGCGGCGAGGGCGGCGAATAAATCGGCAACTTGGCAAGCGCTGGGGTTATATTCAATAGCCAGCATACCATTATCGCGCAAAGTGCATTTGATGTTTGGTATTTGCCCCGCAATTTCTCCCACAATGTCAGGTGCCTGCGTAAGAGGCGAAGCCGGGCGCACCAATAAAGTTTTATTATCAATGAGGCGCAAAAGATTATCGGTCGTGTCATGGGCGACCACCGCCCCATGATTGATAATAGCAATCTCATCGCATAGGGCTTGCGCCTCTTCAAGGTAATGGGTGGTCAACATTATGGTGACGCCTTGCGCATTAAGTTCCAACACATAATCCCAAAGGGAACGGCGCAATTCTATATCAACCCCTGCTGTCGGTTCGTCTAGCACCAGAACAGGCGGCGCATGCACCATCGCTTTGGCAACCAATAAGCGTCGCCGCATACCACCCGATAAAGTGCGGGTATAAACATCTGCCTTATCGCGCAAGCCCATAATGTCTAATATCTGAGTCGTGCGCCGTTCGCGCCGTGGCACACCATATAACCCCGCCTGTAAATCCAATATCTCGGCGGGGGTGAAAAAAGGATCAATGCTTAACTCTTGTGGCACAACCCCTATAGACGCACGGGCTTGGCGGGGGTGGTCATCAATATCAAACCCCCAAATATGGGCGGTGCCCGTGTCTTTCGATACCAATCCCGCTAGTGTATTGATGAGCGTAGATTTACCCGCCCCATTCGGTCCTAGTAATCCAAAAATAGAGCCGCGTGGCACTTGCAAAGTAACATCGCATAAGGCTTGTTTTGCCGGGCTGGTCGCTTGCGCCTTATAAGTCTTGCCAAGATTGACAACCGATAGGGCTTCATCTGGTGAAGGGGCTGGTGTGTGCGAAGTCATACTCATTTTGTTCTCTCTAATTTTATATCGCCTATTTTGCAATCTCATGAGGAAACTACCACGTTTTATGGCAGACGCCAATTTATCTTTTGATGAAACTCTGCTAGACTGACCTATGGTAAAAAAATCGCAATTGACAAAAGACGACCATATCTATTTGGTAGATGGGTCGGGTTATATTTTTCGTGCCTATCATGCTCTGCCGCCTTTAACCCGCAAACCCGATGGCTTGCCTGTCGGGGCAGTGGCGGGGTTTTGTAATATGCTGGCGAAATTATTGGCAGATGCCGATGCGTCCCATATTGCTATTATTTTTGATGCCGCTGGGGGTAGTTTCCGCAATGAGATATATGCAGACTACAAAGCCAATCGGGGGGCGCCGCCAGAAGATTTAGTGCCGCAATTCCCTTTGGTGCGGGTGGCGACACAAGCCTTTAATCTGCCGTGCATAGAATTAGCAGGGTATGAGGCGGATGATATTATTGCCACCTATGCGGCACAGGCGGCAGAGGGCGGGGCGCAAGTGACGATTGTGTCTTCCGATAAGGATTTGATGCAAATGGTCGGTGGCACAATCACGATGTTGGATACGATGAAGAACCGCGCCATTGGCACCGCCGAAGTGCAAGAAAAATTTGGAGTGCTGCCTGATAGGGTTGTTGATGTGCAAGCCTTAGCGGGTGATAGCAGTGATAATGTGCCGGGGGTGCCGGGCATTGGTATTAAAACGGCGGCGGAGCTTATCAATCATTATGGTGATTTAGATACATTGCTTGCCAATGCGGGTGAGATAAAGCAGAACAAGCGTCGTGAAAATTTGCTTGAATATGCCGCCCAAGCTGAGCTGAGCCGCGAATTGGTTTATTTGAAACGCGATGTGCCCGACTTGGCGCCGATGAGTGATATGGCGTTGCGCGCGCCCGAAGGCGCAGTGTTGATAGGGTTTTTGAAAGCGATGGGGTTTAATACCATCACCACACGTATGGCAGAACGTTATGGCTTTGATGCGGATGCTTATGGTGCTGATGAAGCGTTTGCTTATAAACCGCAATCGCCAAAACTGATTGATAATAAACCCCCCAAAACAACAGGCGGATTTGAAGTCTCTTCTTTGGAACAAACATTGCCCGCTTCTTTTCCACCTTCTTTTCCGTCCTTAAAAGATGCTAATTATGAAATTGTCACCACAGAAGAAGCCTTGTCGGCATGGGTGGCGCGTGCCCATGCGGCGGGGGTGGTAGCGGTTGATACGGAAACCGATGGGCTAGATTCTATGGCGTGTCATTTGGTTGGGGTGTCGTTAGCGGTTGCGCCTATAGACGATGATGCCCCCATAAAAGATAGATGTGCGGCTTGTTATATACCGCTTGCCCATAATGGGGTGTTGGGCGAGGCGGGGCTAAACTTTGCGGATACAAGCATTGTGCAGATTGATTGTGATAAAGCGATTGCCCTGTTAGCCCCTTTATTATGCGATGCCAGTGTGTTGAAGATTTTGCACAATGCCAAATTTGATATGGAGGTGTTGGCGCGATATGGGGCGCATATCACGCCGCTTGATGATACAATGTTGATGTCTTACACTTTATATGCGGGGGCGCATCGCCATAATATGGATAGTCTTTCCACGCTTTATTTAGGGCACAGCCCGATCCCCATAAAAGATTTACTTGGCAAGGGTAAAAGTCAAATCACATTTGATAAAGTGCCGATAGAAGAAGCCGCCCCCTATGCGGCGGAGGATGCCGATGTTACTTTGCGGCTTTGGCATTATTTTAGACCGCGTTTGCTGGCGGAAAAATTGATGTCTGTTTATGCCACGACCGAGCGACCGATAGTGCCCGTTGTTTGTGCGATGGAGCAAGCGGGGGTGTTGATTGATTGCCCGCATTTGGCGCGATTATCGACAGAGTTTGCCGCCAAACAAAAAACCCATGCGGCACGGATTTATGAATTGGCGGGGGAAGAGTTTAATATCGCTAGCCCGAAACAATTGGGACATATCCTATTTGAAAAATTAGGATTAGAGGGCGGCAAAAAAACACGCGGTGGCGAACAAAGCACCGATGGGGAAGTTTTAGAAACGCTTGCCCATGCCGGTTTTGAGATTGCCCGCGAAGTTGTTTTATGGCGCGGCGTTGCTAAATTGCGTTCCACCTATAGCGATGCCTTACCGACTTTCATCAATGAAAAGACCGGGCGCATACATACATCTTATTCATTGGCGGCGACCACAACGGGGCGGTTTTCATCATCAGAGCCGAATTTGCAAAACATACCCATACGCACCAGCGATGGACGGCGCATTCGCGAAAGTTTTATTGCCGATAAAAATAATGTTTTGCTGTCCGCCGATTATAGCCAGATTGAATTGCGGGTGCTGGCGCATATGGCAGATATTGCCGCCCTTAAATCTGCCTTTGCGGACGGGCTTGATATTCACGCTATGACCGCCTCTGAGATATTTAATGTGCCCTTGGCGGATATGACCGATGATGTGCGCCGTGCCGCGAAAGCCATCAATTTTGGTATTATTTATGGTATTTCGGCTTTTGGTTTGGCAAAGCAGTTGGATATTCCCCGCAATGAGGCGGCAGATTATATCAAATCCTATTTTGCTAAATTCCCGGGCATTTATGATTATATGGAAAGCATTAAAGAACTGGCGCACAAATATGGCTATGTTGAAACATTGTTTGGGCGGCGTATTCATTTGCGTGAAATAGAGTCAAAAATGGCGGCAAGGCGCGCCTTTGCTGAACGCGCTGCTATCAATGCCCCCATTCAAGGCACGGCAGCCGATATTATTCGCCGTGCTATGGTGGCTATGCCACCAGCCATAAAAGATATAGGCGAGACGCAAATGCTGATGCAGGTGCATGATGAGCTGGTTTTTGAAACCCCAGAGAAAAATAGCAAAAAACTAGAAAAATGCGTCAAAACCACAATGGAACAGGCGTGTGCGCCGCGCTTGACCCTATCTGTGCCGCTTGTCGTGGATATAAAAATTTCTAAAAACTGGTAGAATTATGATTTTTTAATAATAAGTATTACTTATTATTTGTATTTTACCATATTTAGGCAGTAAGAGCGGCGGCACGGACATCATCATCAACATGCGTCATAAATTTATCAAAATTGGCGATAAACATATCCACCAATTTTTGTGCCTGTGCATCATAGGCGGTTGTGTCTTCCCATGTTTCACGCGGATTAAGAATACTGCTATCGACATTCGGCACCGCTATAGGCACAGAAAAGCCGAAATTGGCATCGGGGCGGAATTCAACATTATTGAGACTGCCGTCAAGGGCGGCCGCCAGCAAAGCACGGGTTTCACGAATAGGCATACGACTGCCAATCCCATAGGCGCCCCCCGTCCAGCCGGTATTGACCAGCCAGCAAGTGGCATTGTGGGTGGCGATGAGTTCGCGCAAAAGATTGCCATATTCAGACGGATGCCGCGGCATAAAAGGCGCGCCAAAGCAGGTAGAGAAAGTCGCTTCTGGTTCGGTCACGCCTTTTTCTGTGCCGGCAACTTTTGCCGTATAACCAGATAGGAAATGATACATGGCTTGCGAAGGGGTAAGGCGGGCAATCGGGGGTAAGACACCAAACGCATCGGCGGTCAGCATAATGATATTTTTAGGGTGTCCGGCACTGCCTGTCTCAGACGCATTGGGGATAAACGATAGCGGATAAGCGCCGCGTGAATTTTCAGCTAATGTCGCATCGGCGAAATCTAGGGCGCGGCTCGCCTCGTCCATCACCACATTTTCAAGCACCGTGCCAAATCTTTGTGTCGTGGCGAAAATCTCTGGTTCGGCTTCGGCTGATAGATTTATCATTTTTGCATAACAGCCACCTTCAAAATTGAAGACACCATTTTCCGACCAGCCATGTTCATCATCGCCGACCAAAACCCGATGTGGGTCTGCCGATAAAGTGGTTTTGCCCGTGCCGCTCAAGCCAAAGAAAATGGCGGAATCATCATTGCTGCCGACATTGACGGAGCAATGCATCGGCATTACTTTTTTGGCAGGCAATGTATAGTTCAACATAGAAAAGACTGATTTTTTCGTCTCCCCCGCATAGGAAGTGCCACATATCAAAACGATTTTTTCTGCGAAATTAACGGCAATCATAGTCTCGCCTCTGCCGCCATGGCGGGCAGGGTCTGCCTTAAAACTAGGCAGATTGAGTATCACAAATTCAGGATCAAATATGTCAAGTTCATCTAGTGTGGGTTCAATCAACAGATTTTGTATGAATAAAGAATGCCATGCCAGTTCTGTAATCACGCGTGTTGCCAAGCGGTGCGTATTATCGGCGCCGCCAAAAAGATCTTGCACGAATAATTCTTTGCCCTCGCAAGCGGCTATCATATCGCCGTGCAAAGCCTTAAAATGGGCGGGGGTCATATCCTTATTATTATCCCACCAGATATTATCTTCGGTCGTGTCATCACGCACGATGAACTTATCTTGTGCCGAGCGTCCTGTATGTTGTCCGGTTTTTACCAATAACGCCCCATGCTGCGTAATCTCCGCCTCTTTGCGGGTGAGGGCAATCTCGTATATTTCAGAGGGGCGCAAGTTCCAACGCACAAGACCCGCCTTATTTATCCCTTGCCCTGCCAATCCATTTTTGCTGATATGAAAACCTTGATTATCCATGAGTCCCAACCTCCCTTATTTGCGGGGCTAAATTATGGAGTAAATATAAACAAGATGGTGCCACTAGGCAAGCCCTAGTAAGCTTTGTTTTGCATTTGGCGGCATATTTTTGTTGATATTTTTTGGATACCCGATAGAAATCAAGCAGAATGATAAAAAGGGACTATAAAAGAGAATATATAAAGAGACGCAAAGGAGGCATGAAAGAGACACTATGACGGAAATCGCACTTGTTGATGATGATAGCAATATCATCGCCTCTGTCAGTCTGGCATTGGAGGCGGAGGGCTTTACCACCCGCGCCTATCATGATGGGCATACGGCGCTGGAGGCGTTGATTGCCAAGCCTGCCGATATTGGGGTGTTTGATGTCAAAATGCCGCGTATGGACGGGCTAGAATTGTTGCGCCGTCTGCGCGAGCATAATCAGATGCCTGTGGTTTTTCTAACCTCAAAGGATGAAGAAATAGACGAGATTTTTGGTCTGCGTATGGGGGCAGATGATTATATCACCAAGCCATTTTCGCAACGACTATTGGTGGAACGTATTCGGGCAATCTTGCGCCGTGTCAAAGCCCGCCAAGCGGTGGCAGCCACCAGTGGCGATACCATATTGGAATGTGGCGATTTACGCCTAGATATAGAACGCCATGATTGCTTATGGAAAGGCGAGGCGATTAGTTTAACGGTTACAGAGTTTCTTATTTTGCAATCTTTGGTAACACGACCAGGGGTGGTGCGTAGTCGTGATGCGCTTATGGATGCCGCCTATGACGAGCAAATCTATGTTGATGACCGCACCATTGATAGCCACATCAAACGCCTTAGGCGCAAATTACGCGCCATTGATGATACATTTGAGGCGATAGAAACGCTTTATGGCGTTGGCTATCGCTACAAAGATAGATAGGAGCGTGTAATCTTGATGTCTTCTATAATGTCTTTCATAAAGTCTTTCATAAGGCAGGTTTTTTCTTATAGGCCTGATTTTGAAGCGATACGCATCTATTTGACACGGCTATTTGGGGTGCGCTTATTAGGGCGTTTTGTGGTGTTGAATATATTGGGCGTGGCATCGTTTGCGGGTGGCTTTCTCATTTTATCGGAATCGCGCCAGACGCTTGCCACAGCCTATGAAGAAAGTCTGCATGTGCAAGCGCGTATTATCGCGGGCGCCTTAAGTCAAGCGATGAATGATAGAGAATATGATTCACTGGTTTTCTCTGATGAGAATATCACCGATGGCTGGCAAGTGCGTGAAGCCATACGCATTGTGCAACGCATTGGTTATGTCACGCCCGCACGGGTGCGTCTTTATAGTCGCAGTGGGCAACTGACATTAGATAGTGCCTATGTTGATAATAATAATGATGTTGTAGCACGCAGCCTCGCCCCGATTGATGTGGATATATCGCTCTGGCAAAAATTTGTTGTCGGCTTGCGGGGCTCGCGCCCTTTATTGAACGAGATTATCGCCGCCGATGGCTTAAACATAGATGAAGTCAGCCGTGCTCTGGCAGGGGAGGCGACACGGGGCGAACGCCAAGCCCCCGACGGCGGTGATATTTTAACCGTGGCGGTGCCCGTGCAAGGCTATCGTGATATTGTCGGGGCGCTTATGGTTTCTACCCCGCCCGGACTGATTGATAATCTGGTGCGCGAAACACGCCAGACGGTTCTTGAAATTACCATTGTGGCGATTATTGTTAGTTTTGCGACCTCGCTGATTATGGCGGCGACGGTGATTATCCCTATCCGTTCTTTGGCAAGGTCTATGCGCTTTTTTGGGCAGCATTTTGGCAAAACTGCTGAAACACAAGCCAGCCTAGATAGCATACCCGATTATAGCGAACGCAATGATGAAATCGCCTATCTCTCTACGACCTTGCGCGATATGACCGAGCGTTTGATAAAACGCATCACGATGATTGATAGTTTTGCGGCCGACGTTGCCCACGAACTTAAAAATCCATTGACCTCTTTGCATAGTGGGGTGCAAACCCTCGCCCAAACCAAAGATGAAGATACCCGCGCACGGCTTAACCAAATCATTGATAATGATGTGCGCCGCCTTAATCATCTTATTACAGAAATCTCTCGTGCCTCGCGCCTTGATGCGGAACTCGGCATTAGTACCGGCGAAATATTTGACCTCGCGCATATGGCAGAAGAAATGGGGGCGGCATTGATGCAAAACTATGCCGAAAAACAAAAAGTGGAATTGGTCGTCAAAACATTAACCCCCCATATCGCCGACACAAAATCTATGGTGCGCGGACATCCGCAACGTATCGCCCAAATCATTGATAATCTTTTGGCAAATGCCGTGTCCTTCACACCCGAAGGCGGTAAAATCTATATGACCATTCAAGCGACCGCGATAAATAATGTCAATAATGTCGTGCTGATGATAACCGATGAAGGGCCGGGTTTGCGCGAAGGGATGGAGAAACGAATCTTTGAGCGTTTTTATCGCGACCGCTCCCATACGCAAAATATTAAGGGCAGTGAGGGAGCGCTTAAAGAGGCGGCTAAAAAAACAGATGAGGACCCAAAAAATGTAGTGGCGATGCATTCGGGTTTGGGCTTGAGTATATCATTGCAAATCGCCCAAGCCTATGGCGGCACATTGGTTGCCGCTAATCGCCCCGATAATGTGCAAGGTGCCTTTTTCACTTTGACCTTACCTTTGGCGGGGGCATTAACCACCAGCAATGCCTATCACTAGGCGGGTGATTCATTATGTCTGTCGCTCATTCCATCCATGCCAGTTGTGTCGCTTTTTCTAAAACAGATAAAGAGGCAAAAGAAGGCGTGCTGTTATTAGGGGCAAGTGGGGCGGGGAAATCTAGCCTTGCCTATAATCTCATCACTACACAAAGGGCGCATTTGGTCGGTGATGATAGGGTGCACTTGGATATGGGCGGGGATAAGAACGCCACTTGTGCTGCCGTCTCTCCCACCCCCGCCCTTGCGGGCTTGCTAGAATTGCGCGGGCTGGGCTTGGTGCGTCTGCCCTATCTGGAATCTGTGCCGCTTGCTTTGGCAGTGGAATTGGTGGCGCGTGAAGACGTGCCCCGCCTCGCCACACCTTTGTATTGGCAAGAAAGAATTCCCCTTTTGAAACTCCATGCCTTTGATATGAATACACCGACGCTTATCAAAGCGGCTCTTTTATGGCTTGCTTCCCAAACCAATAAAACTGGTTTTTGTGATGACGCAATTTATGAGATGTGATAGAGTCTTTTTATAGGGAGAGAGATAATGATAGGTTTGGTGCTTGTAACACATGGACGGCTGGCGCAAGAGTTTCGGGCGGCATTGGAGCATATTGTCGGGGTGCAAGAGCATTTGACAACCATTTCCATTGATGCCGATGATGATATGGAAAAGCGGCGCAGTGATATTATTGAGCATATCCACAAAGTTAATCAGGGTGATGGTGTGGTGCTGCTGACCGATATGTTTGGTGGCACGCCCTCTAATCTGGCGATTTCTCTGCTGGAAAAAGATAAGGTGGAGGTGATAGCGGGTATCAATCTACCAATGCTGATTAAACTTGCCAGTGTGCGCGAATTGCCATTGCGCGAAGCGGTGCAGGCGGCAAAAGAAGCGGCGGTTAAATATATCGCCGTTGCCAGTGAAGTGCTGGATAATTAATCGCAACCCCCCATGCCCACGCGCACCTTTATGATTAGCAATCGGCGTGGCTTACACGCACGGGCTTCGGCAAAGTTTGTCAAATTGGCAGAGCAATATGATGCCGTCATTAAGGTGGAAAAAGATGGCGAATGTGTCGGGGCGACCTCTATTATGGGCTTGATGATGCTCTCGGCTGCCAATGGGGCGCATATCACTCTGACAGCGCAAGGCACAGAGGCAGAGGCAGCACTGGCGGCACTGGAAGCCCTCATCAATAATAAATTTGATGAAGAGTGAGTTTTGAATTGGGAGTTGAATAAAGATTGAATCAAATGCTGAATCAGGCGATAAGGTTTGTTATGAAAACAAATAAATAAAGAGAGATGATTATGACACAAGATTATAAAGTAGCCGATATGACCCTTGCCGCATGGGGTCGCCGTGAGATTGCCATTGCCGAAACAGAAATGCCGGGTCTTATGGCATTGCGAGAGGAATATGGCAAAAGCCAACCCCTCAAAGGCGCGCGGATTACCGGCTGCCTGCATATGACGGTGCAAACGGCAGTGTTGATAGAAACATTATTGGCATTGGGCGCTTCGGTGCGTTGGTCGTCTTGCAATATATTCTCCACCCAAGACCACGCCGCCGCCGCTATGGCTGCGGCTGGTATTCCTGTTTTTGCCTGGAAAGGCGAAAGCGAAGAAGACTATCTATGGTGCCTAGAACAAACCTTAAAGGGCGGTGATGGCTGGCAACCCAATCTATTGCTTGATGATGGCGGCGACCTTACCCAAATCATGCATGAGAAATATCCGCATTTGCTGGATGATTGTCTGGGCGTATCGGAAGAGACAACAACGGGTGTCTTGCGTCTCTATGATATGGCGCGTGATGGCACTTTGAAAATACCCGCTATCAATGTCAATGATAGCGTCACGAAATCTAAATTTGATAATCTCTATGGCTGTCGTGAAAGTTTGGTTGATGGTATCAAACGCGCCACCGATGTTATGATTGCTGGTAAAGTCGCGGTCGTGTGTGGTTTTGGCGATGTCGGTAAGGGCTCAGCTGAGAGCCTGCGCTCGCAAGGGGCAAGAGTTTTGGTCACCGAAATAGATCCGATTTGTGCCCTACAAGCGGCAATGGAAGGTTATGAAGTCACCACTATGGAAGAGGCCGCGCCGTATGGCGATATTTTTGTCACGGCGACCGGTAATAAAGATGTCATCACATTAGACCATATGCGCCTTATGCATGACCGCGCCATTGTCGGCAATATCGGGCATTTTGATAGCGAGATTCAAGTGGCGGCATTGCGTAATCACACATGGCATAATGTCAAGCCACAAGTTGATGAAGTGGAATTCTCTGACGGCAAACGCATTATTTTATTGGCGGAAGGGCGTCTGCTTAATCTTGGTTGTGCGACAGGGCATCCTAGTTTCGTGATGAGTGCCTCCTTCAGTAATCAAGTGTTGGCGCAGATAGAACTCATGCAAAATAATGACGCTTATGAAAATAAAGTCTATGTGCTACCCAAACATTTAGATGAAAAAGTGGCACGACTTCATTTGGCTAAACTCGGTGCCAGATTAACCGAACTCACCCCCGACCAAGCCGCCTATTTGGGTTTGGCACAGACAGGGCCTTTCAAGGCAGAGCATTATCGCTATTAGAGAATGGAGCGCTTTCACCTAGACGCCACCACCCCAGAGGCTACCGCACAATGTGCACGGGCTTTGGCGGCATGTTTGCATAAAGGCGAATGGGTAGCGCTTGCGGGCATTGTCGGGGCGGGTAAAACCCATTTTGCACGCGCCGCGATTCATTATTTAATCGGTGCCGATGAAATCGTCCCCAGCCCTAGTTTTACATTGGTGCAATATTATGCGCATATCCTCCATGCCGATTTTTATCGTATCAGCGACCCACACGAGATTGGCGAACTAGGTATTATAGAAGATCTACCCACCCATATTGGCTTTATTGAATGGGCGGAAAATGCCGCACAAGATAATGAGGATTTATCAATCTCACCCTCTCTATCTCCCTCTCTATCTCCCTCTATTTCGCTGGGACAGGCTGATTATCATGTTATGTTGCAGTTTCCAGAAAACTCCAAAAATAGTGAAGATAAGAGTGAAGACACACGCATAATCACCATAGATGCCAGCCCACCCCGCCTTGCCGCGTTGCGCCATCATTATGACCGCCAATGCCAGATAGATAATTTTCTAGCAACACATAATTTTGCCGCCTATTCACGCCATATTATCGCTGGCGATGCCTCGGGCAGATCCTATCAACGGCTGATTAAAGCGGACACCAATAAAGAAAGTGTTGGGAGCGTTATCTTGATGGATTGGCAAATCGGGCAAGACACACAAGACATCTATAATGGCGGCATAGACTATGTCCGCGCCGCCCGCTTGGCAGAAGACACTCCGGCTATGTGTCGTATTATGAAAACGCTGGCGTCCCATATTAATGTCGCCACTATTTATGCGGCAGATGAAGCGGCGGGGCTGGTCTTAGCCCAAGATTTCGGCACAGCAACCCTTGCCACCACCCCCGAAGCCGCGCGTCCCCCTATTTATTTGGAAGCGATAGAAACATTACTGACACTACATACAATCCCCGATTTTACTCCTGATTTTTTGGGCGCCTATGATGGGGCGGTATGCGCTCATGAAGCGTCCTTATTTGTGGCATGGTATTTGCCCTATCGTGGCATAAACATAACAGAGGAAGCGGCAAAAGCATGGCATAAATTATGGCAGACGCTTGGTGATGAATTATATGCAACAACAAAGGCGACTATTATTTTGCGGGATTATCATTCGGTTAATCTGCATTGGCAAAACTGCGCCGC
>JAAOIL010000081.1 GCA_015163825.1 Alphaproteobacteria bacterium
ATAGATGAGATAGAGCCGCGTTTGTTTTCGTTCAACAATCCGTTTGGGGCTTGCCCTTCTTGCGATGGCATTGGCACACAATTTTTCATAGACCCCGATGCGGTTGTGCCCGACCATAATTTATCGCTAGATGAGGGGGCGATTGCCCCATGGTCGCGGACACAATCACCTTATTATAAGCAAACATTAGCGGCAGTGGCACGGCATTATAAATTCAAAACCAACATCGCTTGGAAAAGCCTAAATGCTGCCGCCAAGAAATCTATTTTATACGGCACAGGCGAGGACGGCATAAAATTTATCTATGATGATGGCTTGCGCAGCTACACCGCCCGCAAACCTTTTGAGGGGGTAATCCCCAATCTGGAGCGCCGTTATCACAACACCGATAGCAATTGGGCAAGAGACGAGATTGAGAAATATCAATCCGTCACCGCTTGCGAAGCCTGTGGCGGTTATCGCTTAAAGCCAGAAACTTTGGCAGTCAAAATAGACGGACAACATATCGGGGAAGTTTGTGCGCTATCTATCCGTGAAGCCGCCGCCCGATTTACACAAATAGAGCGCAGCCTAACCAGCAAGCAAAAACAAATCGCCAGTCGTATATTGAAAGAAATCCACGAGCGTTTGCGGTTTCTCAATAATGTTGGGCTGGATTATTTAACCTTGTCGCGCAACTCTGGCACTTTATCGGGGGGGGAAAGCCAACGCATTCGGCTGGCTTCGCAAATCGGGTCGGGGCTGACAGGGGTGCTATATGTGCTGGACGAGCCCTCTATCGGTCTGCATCAGCGTGATAATATGCGCCTGCTGGAAACCCTGACACGCTTGCGTGATTTAGGCAACACCGTGATTGTCGTAGAGCATGACGAGGAAGCCATTATGTCTGCCGATTATGTCGTGGATTTAGGACCAGGGGCGGGCATAGATGGGGGGGAGATTGTTGCACAAGGCTCGCCAGCGCAGATTATAAAATCCAAAAAAAGCCTGACAGGGCAATATCTGGCGGGTACATTATCCGTGCCAGTGCCCGACCAAAGGCGTGACACCACGAAGGGCAAAACCATCACCGTTGAAGGCGCACGCGGCAATAATCTTAAAAATATCACAGCAGAAATTCCGCTTGCCACTTTCACTTGCATCACGGGGGTATCGGGCAGTGGTAAATCAACTTTTTTGATTGATACATTATACAAATCACTGGCACGGAAACTGAACAAAGCCCGTGCCATTCCCGCCGAGCACGATGCCATTCACGGGCTGGAACATTTAGACAAAATCATAGACATTGATCAATCCCCTATCGGGCGCACACCGCGTTCTAACCCCGCAACCTATACCGGCGCCTTCACCCCTATTCGCGAATGGTTTTCGGGATTACCCGAAGCCCAAACACGAGGCTATAAACCAGGGCGCTTCTCTTTCAATGTTGCAGGCGGCAGATGCGAAGCGTGTCAGGGCGATGGCGTTATCAAAATAGAAATGCACTTTCTGCCCGATGTTTATGTGGAATGCGATATGTGCAAAGGCAAACGCTATAATCGCGAAACATTAGAAATAAAATTCAAAGACAAAAACATTGCCGATATATTAGATATGACGGTGGAAGAAGCCACGACTTTCTTCAAAGCCATGCCCTCTATTCGCGAAAAAATGGAAACATTGCAACGCGTCGGTTTGGGCTATATTAAAGTCGGGCAACAGGCAACAACTCTATCGGGGGGGGAAGCCCAACGTATCAAACTCGCCAAAGAATTATCACGCCGCGCCACGGGTCGCACTTTTTATATATTGGACGAACCAACAACAGGCTTGCACTTCCACGATGTCGCAAAACTTTTAGAAGTGCTGCACGAATTGGTGGAAAGCGGCAACACCGTCGTCGTGATTGAACATAATCTGGAAGTTATCAAAACCGCCGATTGGGTTATTGATATTGGTCCCGAAGGCGGCGACAAAGGCGGCAAAATTATCGCCACTGGCACGCCAGAAGCCATCGCCAAAGTCAAAGGCAGTTATACAGGGCAATATCTCGCCAAACTGCCCGCCCTTAAAACCCCCACCCCTAAAAAGTCCCAAAGAAAAAAGCCAAAAAATAAATGAATAAAAAACTGCATATTATCGGCGGTGGTCTGGCGGGGTCGGAGGCGGCATGGCAAGCCGCCAATGCAGGGATTGCCGTTACCCTATATGAAATGCGCCCAATGCGAGGCACAGATGCCCATATTAGCGAATGGTTGGGGGAACTCGTTTGTTCTAACTCTTTTCGCTCCGATGATGCGCAGACAAATGCGGTCGGGCTATGCCATGCGGAACTGCGTGATATGGATAGCCTGATAATGAAAGCGGCTGATGCGCATAAACTGCCGGCAGGCACTGCCCTCGCCGTTGATAGAGAAGGCTTCGCCCAAACCATCACCAAACATATTACCGCGCACCCCAATATCACTTTGCACCGCCAAGAAGTGGAAGCGATACCCGATGATGGCGCCCCTGTTATTATCGCCACTGGACCGTTGACGTCCCCCGCTTTATCGGCAGCGATTGCCGTCCATGTTGGCGACAAACTGGCTTTCTTTGATGCCATCGCCCCTATCCTCTATCACGATAGCATTGATATGGATATTTGCTGGTGGCAATCGCGATACGACAAAGGCAAAGACTACATCAACTGCCCTATGGACGAAACACAATACAATGATTTCATAGACGCTTTATTGGCGGGCGACAAAACCGACTTCAAAGAATGGGAAGAAGACACCCCCTATTTTAATGGCTGCCTACCCATAGAAGTTATGGCGGCGCGCGGGCGTGAAACATTGCGGCACGGCCCTATGAAACCACGCGGGCTAACCAATGAACACGCCCCCACCATCAAACCCTATGGTGTGGTGCAATTACGCCAAGATAACGCACTTGGCACATTATTTAATATGGTCGGCTTTCAAACCAAACTAAAACATGGCAGCCAAACGCAGATATTCAAAACAATACCAGGTCTAGCTGATGCACGTTTTGCAAGGCTGGGTGGTTTGCACCGCAATACATTTTTGAATAGCCCCAGCCTGTTGGATAGATTCTTGCGTTTGAAATCTGCGCCGCATATTCGCTTTGCCGGACAAATAACAGGCGTGGAAGGTTATGTTGAAAGCACCGCCATTGGTTTGATGGCGGGTAAGTTTGCCGCTTATGAACTGGCAGGGCAAACGCCAACTCTGCCACCTGCCACCACAGCCTTTGGGGCATTGCTGGCACATATCACTGGCGATGGTGATGCTAGCACTTTTCAACCGATGAATATCAATTTCGGGCTTATGCCCCCCCTCAAAACCATCACCAAATATATTACCGAGAAAAAGCGTGGCGTGAAAAAACAAAATCGCAAACTAACACTAACCAATCGTGCTAGAAAAGATTTCGCTGATTGGCAGACGACTTTACCTTTATAGTTCATAGCCTATAAATTCGAACCGCCTCTCTTTTTTTGGGTCGGGGCGTTCGCCAAATTCGAACCGCCCTTCCAAAAAAAGGAAGGGCGGTTCTCCACGACATTAAGGGAGGACGTGGAACTGGTAAGAAGTCGCTAGACTTCTAATAGATGTTCTGCGCCGATACCATTGCAAACAACATAGGAATTGAAAGCAGTGTATTGGTGCGAGAAAATAGCATAGCCGTGCGCGCCGATTTTGCTTTTGTATCGGCATCTGCCTGTACAATACCAAGGGCGCGTTTCTGGTTAGGCCAAATGACAAACCAGACATTAAACCACATGATAATGCCAAGCCACATACCAATACCAATGGCGATATTTTTTGGCACGGCAAAATCATTCATCGCGCCGAGTGATAGCGCATCGTGAATATATCCGTTCATATGGCCTAAGATTAACCCTGTGATTAAAGTGAACATTGCCGCCCACCTGAACCACCACAAAGCCGCAGGCGCAATAACTTTACTGATGGCGGGTTTTTGCTCATCAGGGATATTGCCCATATTCGGGATTTGCACAAAATTGAAATAATAGAGTAGCCCTATCCACATAATGCCAAACAGCACATGCAGCCAGCGCATAATAAATGTGTAAAAGTTCATATCTATAATGCCACCGCTTTGCAGATAAAACACCTCAAGAGCAATCGCCAATACAAAACCAGCAATCACCGTATTGCGTAAAGATGATAAAATTATGCTCATAATCTTCCTCCTCTTTTATGGTCGCAAGGACAAGCCTTGCTTCCTCTTCTCTGGTCGCAAGGACAAGCCTTGCTTCCTCTTTTATGGTCGCAAGGACAAGCCTTGCTTCCTCTTCTCTGGTATCCGTTCAAAAATAAACGAATCACCTTATGTTCACACTTTACCCCTTTAGGAGAACATACGCAAGATTTGCAAGTGTTAGGTAGGAAATGGCGGGAATAAGGCTTGTCCTTATGACCCAAAATAGCGGGAATAAGGCTTGTCCTTATGACCCAAAATAGAGGCTACAGGCTCCAGTCGCGCTTGACACCCATAAATATAAGCAGAGGCACGGCGATAAAGATTGAGGAATATGTGCCAACGACAACACCCCACATCATAGCGAAAGTGAAGCCTGCTATCACTTCCCCCC
>JAAOIL010000082.1 GCA_015163825.1 Alphaproteobacteria bacterium
CTAGATCATACTTTGTTAGCGGGACCACCCGGCTTGGGTAAAACGACTTTGGCACAAATCATCGCCAGAGAATTGGGCGTGGGGTTTCGGGCGACTTCTGGTCCTGTTATTACTAAAACAGGCGATCTTGCGGCATTGCTGACTAATTTAGAAGAGCATGATGTCTTATTCATAGACGAAATCCATCGTATGAATGCGGCGGTGGAGGAAATCCTTTACCCCGCAATGGAAGATTTTGAACTAGATTTAATGATAGGCGAAGGGGCGGGGGCAAGGTCTGTCAAAATAGAGTTGCCACCTTTCACTTTGATTGGGGCGACAACACGTTCGGGATTATTGACCACGCCTTTGCGTGATAGGTTTGGCATACCGATTTATTTAGGTTTTTATGGCACGGCAGAGTTAGAGCAAATCATTCGCCGTAATGCGGCACTAATGGGGTTAGCGATAAGCGATGATGGGGCATTAGAAGTGGCGACACGTTCTCGTGGCACCCCTCGCATTGCGGGGCGGTTATTGCGGCGGGTGCGAGACTTTGCCGACATCAATGGCACAGAGGTGATAAATGCCGCCCTCGCCGATGCCGCTTTGAGCAGATTAGATGTGGATAACAAAGGGCTAGATGGGCTAGACCATCGCTATTTAAGGGTGGTGGCTGAAAAGTTTTTGGGCGGTCCTGTCGGCATAGATACCATCGCCGCCGCTTTGAGCGAACCCCGTGATGCGCTAGAAGATATTGTTGAACCCTTTCTTATTCAGCTTGGTTTTGTTAATCGCACCCCGCGTGGTCGTGTGTTAATGCCAGTGGCATTTGAACATCTGGGGCTAACGCCACCCGCCACAGCCCAAACACACGAAGCAGATTTATTCAAAAAAGGAGACCCCGATGAGTAATATCTTTGGCACAATCCATCATCTGCCTGTTCGTGTTTATTACGAGGATACGGATTTTTCGGGTGTGGTTTATCACGCTAATTATTTGCGCTTTGCAGAGCGGGGGCGCAGCGACTTCTTACGAGATATGGCGGTGCATCATACCGACTTGATAGCACGAACCCCGCCTCTGGCATTTGCCGTGCATGGTATGGATATGAACTTTGTCGCTTCCGCCCATATTGACGATATGCTAGAAGTGCGCACCACCTATACGGAATTGCGGGGCGCAAGACTAAACGGCTTTCAATGTATTTTAAGGGGCGACACTCTTATATGGCATTCTGCTGTGCGGGCGGTTATCATCAATGCCGACACAAATAAACCCGCCCGTGTGCCAAAAGACATCGCCGATAAAATAACACCCTATCTTACCGAAACCCTACCAGCCGTATTCGGCTTTTAACCTGAAGGAGACTCTTTATGGATACAGAGATATTATCAATCACCACCGACTTCTCTTTATGGGCATTGTTTATCCGTGCCGATATTGTCGTGAAACTGGTGATGGTCGGGCTTATCGCCGCCTCAATCTGGAGCTGGGCAATCATCGCCGAGAAATATTTTCTGTTTCGCCATATCGCCACCGCCGCAGAAGAATTTGAACAATTGCTCTGGTCGGGGCAAGCCATAGACAATATCCAAAAAGCAGTGGCGCACTTGCCACCACACCCGCTCGCCAATGTGTTGTCGCTAACCATAGGGCAATGGCATAAACGCGACAAAAGAACAAAATCATTACCACCAGTGGTAGAGCGCACACTCTATGCCGCTATCGCAGATGAAATGCATATACTAGAAAAACGAATGGTGTTCCTCGCCACAACAGGGGCAGTCGCACCTTTTGTCGGTTTGTTCGGCACGGTCTGGGGCATTATGAATAGTTTCCAAGCCATCGCCAGCACACGCGATACCAATCTGGCAGTGGTCGCCCCCGGCATTGCAGAGGCACTATTTGCGACAGGGCTAGGCTTGCTTGCCGCTATCCCCGCTGTGGTCGCCTATAATGTTTATGTCGCACGGCTCAATAATTATAACGAAAAAATGAATGGCTTTGCCGAAGATTTTCTCATCCTCATCACGCAGGAGAAGTAAGTGGCTTTCACCCGCATAGAACGCAAAATTGGTAAATCACGATACGCCCCTGTGTCGGAAATAAATGTCACACCATTGGTTGATGTGATGCTGGTCTTGCTGATTGTGTTTATGGTCACTGCCCCGCTTTTAAGTGTGGGGGTGCCCGTTAATCTACCAAAAGCGCAAGCGCAATCGCTGCAAACCGATACGACACCGCTCACCATAAGCGTCAATGCACAAGGCGTGATTTTTATCCAAGAACAAGAGGTTGCTTTGGCAGATATTATCCCTCGCCTCAATGCCATAGGCGAGGGCGGCACACAAAGACGCATATATGTGCGGGGCGATGCCCAAGTCGCCTATGGTCGTATGGCACAACTTGTCGCCCATATTAATGCGGCTGGTTTCACACGAATGGCATTGGTGACACAAACCCCACAAACGCCACAATAGGGGAGATGATAAATGCACCCCCTCAAAATGCCAACTTTCAAAACTTTGCAAATACCGCCTCATCCGTCTTTCTTTTTGGGGGTGTCGTTTGGCATACATATTATATTGTTTTTGCTGATTAGTTTCTGGGCATATCCGCAATTGATTATCACCCCCGATGATGTCGTGCCGATAGAGATTATCAGCGAACCCCTAGCCCTGGCAGAGGTAAAGACCGAAGACCTTGCCCCGCCCGATGCCACCCCACAAGTGCAAGCGGCGGCACAAGAAGTTGCTCCACC
>JAAOIL010000009.1 GCA_015163825.1 Alphaproteobacteria bacterium
AAGTCGGGCGTGATGATTTTGTTATTTTCAAAACGCGCGCCAATAAAGATGCCCCTAATAAAGATACCCCTAATAAAGATACCCCTAATAAAGAAGCCCCCTATAAAGAGGGAAGTAAAAGTCGCAAGCAACTCATCTATCGCCGTAGCGATAAAAATATCGGCTGGATGGAATTAGATTAAAATTTCACCAGATTGGCGGAGATTAGTAGAGACTGGTAGAGACTGGTAGAGACTGGTAGAGACTGGTGGAGCCAGGCGGAATCGAACCGCCGACCTCTTGCATGCCATGCAAGCGCTCTCCCGACTGAGCTATGGCCCCCCATAGGGGATTCGGGTCTTATTCTTATACTACTTACTCGTCTTATTTTTACTCGTCTTCTGCATCTGGGTCGCTTTCTTCTACTTCGGCACCCTCGTCTTCGGCGTCTTCTTCTGCATCATCTTCTTCATTATCATCTAAAAACTTTTCACCCACATAGGTCGTGGTGCTATCATCATCTGTGCCACGTTTATTATCACCAGTGCTGAAATTAGAATCATCATCGCTGTTTGGCAATAATGTTGTGTCATCATCATTCTCGTCATCGTCTTCGGCTTCAATCATTTCCTCTAGGCTCAAATCATCATTATCATTATCGCTCTCACTATCACTCTTGCTCTTGCTCTGGGGAGTGCTGGCGGTGCTTGCCGCTTCGGGGGCTTTGTCCGCCTCGGTCGCATCAGGGGAATGGCGCGCCACGACAATCGCTGTGCCGCATTTCGGACAAACAGCAGGGCTTTTACCCAAATCATAAAAGCGTATCGCGCATTCCTGACACAGACGCTTCGTGCCTAATTTATCTGTAGCCTTGCCTGTATTCGTTTTTTTATCTGCCATGCTCTTGCCCCTTATATATTTTAGAAAATTAACAACATTCCATTGCCACGAAGCCCTGCAAGTGTCAAAGGATAATTGTAAAAAATCGCAACCAAGTCTATAATAAAAATATGGATAAAAAACCATTAACCGCACATAGGCAGACACAGCCCCTAAAAGGGCATATTCGTTTGCCCGGCGATAAGTCGCAGTCGCATCGGGCTTTGATGCTGGCAGCGCTGGCACATGGCACAACCCATATTCATGGGCTATTGCAGGGCGCAGATGTGCTGGCAACCGCACAAGCCCTTAAATCTTGCGGGGTCTCTATCACCTATGAAGATGAAAATAAGTGCTGGATGGTTATCGGGCAAGGCACATCTGGTCTCAGCGCCCCCCAGCAAGATTTAGATTTTGGCAATGCGGGTACAGGGGTGCGCCTGATGATGGGCTTATTAAGTGGCGTCGGCGTGGCGGCGCGTTTTACGGGCGATATATCTTTATCCGCGCGCCCGATGCAACGCATAACCGACCCCCTAGCACAAATGGGCGTGATGATAGAGTCCTCCCATAAAGAAATTACACTGCCCTTACGCTTGACCCCGCCACCGCAACTATTACCGCTAGACTACACCCCCCCCCAAGCCTCGGCGCAAGTTAAGGCGGCGATTTTATTGGCGGGGCTAGGGGCGGCAGGCACAACCATTATTCGTGAAGCCCATCCAACGCGTGACCATAGCGAAAATATGTTGCGCTTATTCGGTGCCGCTATAGAGACCCGCATAGAAGAAGAGCACCATATCATCACCCTACAAGGGCACCCGCAATTGATAGCCCCCTTCCCAACCCACGCCGACCCTTTACAAATCGCTGGTGATCCCTCATCGGCGGCATTTGCTATGGTGGCGGCTTTGCTTGTGCCGCACTCTGATATTGTGCTGGAAAATATGATGCTCAACCCGCATCGTGATGGTTTAATGCGTATTCTACAAAAAATGGGCGCCACGATAGACATCACCAATCCCCGCCAGCAAGCAGGGGAGCGGGTGGGCGATATACGTGTGCGCCATTCCCCTTTGCATGGCATCACCATAGGCGCCGATGCCGTCGCCGCTATGATTGATGAATATCCCGCTCTCGCTATTGCTGCCGCCCATGCCCAAGGCGAAACCTATATGCAGGGTCTAGCGGAATTGCGGGTCAAAGAAAGCGATCGCCTCGCGGCAATCATTGCTGGGCTTAACGCCAATGGTGTGGCAACACAAAGCAACCATAAAGATGATTTGCGTATTTTTGGAGCGCCAGAGAAAAATAACATAAAAGGGGGGGCAATGGTCGCAACCCATCACGACCACCGCATCGCTATGGCATTTTTGGTATTGGGTCTGGTGGCACAAAACCCTGTGCAGATTGATGATGCCACAATGATTGCCACAAGCTATCCTGATTTCACATCTGATATGGCAAAGTTGGGAGTGCGCTTTGTCTAACAAATCACCCAATGTAGCCCCCTTTATAATTGCCATAGATGGACCCGCCGCTTCAGGCAAAGGCACCATTGCGCGCGCGTTAGCGGCACATTATGATTATGCCTATTTAGATACAGGCGCTCTTTACAGGGGCACGGCTTATTATGTGCTGGCGGCACAAGGCGCGCCCGATAATGTTGCCGATGCCCTGGCAGGGGTCGCCCAATTACTCAACAATTTAGAGGCGCTGGATACACTCGCCGATGCTATTCGCACCCAAGAGATAGGGGCGGCGGCAGCGATGGTCGCGCCTTTGCCAGAAGTGCGGGCGGCGATTCTTGATGTGCAGCGCGATTTTGCCCGCACCCCGCCGCACCAAAAAGTCGGGGCGATATTAGATGGGCGTGATATTGGCACGGTGGTTTGCCCTGATGCCGATGCCAAACTTTTCATCACTGCCAGTGCTAAAGTGCGGGCACAGCGACGCTTTACCGAACTAGAAAACCGCTCTCCCACCCTACCCCCTGCTTCTGGCATTACATTTGCGGCGGTGCTGGCGGAAGTTAATGCGCGTGATTTACAGGATAAAACGCGGAAAACTGCGCCTTTACGGCAGTCCCCAGATGCCTACTTGCTAGATAGTTCAGATTTGTCTATAGAAGGGGCGATTTGTGCGGCACGGGTTTTTATTGCTGAAACATTAAAGAAGCATTAGAACAGCGCGTGTCTAATTGAACTGCCTGCTATGATTGCGGGAAGACCGCTCACCAAGACGAGTTGGCATAATTGAAATGAGAATATACTAGTGTCAGAAACGAATACTGCATCGGGCATGAACCCGACCCAAGATGATTTTGCTAATCTATTAGAGGAAAGTTTTGGAAGCGAACGCACTTTAGAAGGCAGTGTGATTAAAGGGCGGGTTACCGCGATAGAGAATGATTTTGTGATTGTCGATGTCGGCTTAAAGACGGAAGGTCGTATTGCCATAAAAGAATTTGCGGCGACGGGGCAAACCCTCAGCATTGCCACAGGTGATGAGGTTGAGGTTTATTTAGAACATATTGAAAATGCTATGGGCGAGGCGGTTTTATCGCGCGACAAGGCACGGCGTGAAGAGAGTTGGGATCGTCTGCAAAAATCTTTTGATGCCGATGAACGCGTTGAAGGGGCAATCTTTGGACGCGTCAAAGGGGGTTTCACAGTTGATTTAGATGGGGCGACCGCTTTTTTACCGGGCAGTCAGGTTGACATCCGCCCTATTCGCGACATCACACCTTTGATGAATTTGCGCCAACCATTTCAGATTTTGAAAATAGATAAGCGTCGTGGCAATATCGTTGTGTCGCGCCGTTCTATATTGGAAGAAACGCGTGCCGAAGCGCGTAGCGAGATTGTGCAAAACCTTATTGAAGGTCAAGTCGTAGAGGGTGTTATTAAAAACATCACAGATTATGGTGCTTTTGTTGATTTAGGCGGTGTTGATGGTCTCTTACATGTGACAGATATTGCATGGCGGCGCATCAATCACCCTTCAGAGGCGCTGACCGTTGGCAATACTGTAAAGGTGCAAGTGATTAAGATAAATTCTGAAACCCAACGCATCAGTCTTGGCATTAAGCAATTGGAAGAAGACCCATGGCAAGATGTGGCGGCACTTTATCCGCTTGAGGGCAAGACGCAAGGTCGTATCACCAATGTCACCGATTATGGGGCGTTTGTGGAACTGGCAAATGGTGTAGAAGGTCTCGTCCATGTCTCAGAGATGAGCTGGGTTAAAAAGAATGTGCATCCAAGCAAGATTGTTTCTACCTCGCAAGAAGTAGAAGTCATGGTGCTAGAAATAGACCAAGAAAAAAGGCGTATCTCGCTTGGCATTAAACAATGTACGCAGAACCCATGGGCGCAATTTGCCGCTAAATATCCATCGGGCACGCGCATTAAAGGCGAAGTGAAAAACATCACCGAGTTCGGTCTGTTTGTCGGTATGGAAGATGACATAGATGGCATGGTGCATATCTCAGATATTGATTGGGAACTTTCAGGGGAAGAGGCGCTTGCCAAACACAAAAAAGGCGACGCGGTGGAAGCCGTAGTGCTTGATATTGATGAAGCGAAAGAGCGTGTCAGTCTTGGTATCAAACAAGTTGATGGCGACCCTTTCCTTTCATTGGCAAATCTCAAACGTGGCGACCGCGTCACTTGCGAAGTGCTTGATGTCAAAGATGCTGGTCTTGAAGTCTCGGTCGGTGATGGCGATATCAGTGCCTTTATAAAGCGCAATGATTTATCCATAGACCGCGAAGACCAACGCCCAGAACGTTTCAACAAAGGCGATAAGGTTGATGCGATGGTCACCAATATCCAAAAACGCGACCGCCGCATTGGTTTATCGATTAAAGCCCTTGAAATGGTAGAAGAAAAAGAGGCGGTGGCACAATATGGCTCGTCCGATAGTGGGGCATCTCTGGGGGATATTTTAGGCACCGCTTTGAAAAGCGTCACCAAGAGTGTCACCAAAAGCGCCTCAAAAGATAAAGCGAAAGATAAAGCAAAAGATAAAGCAAAAGATAAAGCGAAAGATAAAGCAAAAGATAAAGCAAAAGACTCTCCTAAAGATGGCACAAAAAATAAGGCGAAAGATAAAGCAGAAGATAAAGTAGAAGCACCCGACTCTACACCCGATTCTGCCCCCGATTCTACTGGGCACACAGATAAAGACGACTAATTAACTTGAATTGTCGCTTGACGCCCCCGCCCTTCGGGTTCTAACCTTCCCCTAGAAGGACATAAATGATTATGATTAAATCAGAGCTCATTACGCGTCTCGCAGAATATTATCCGCATCTCTATCAAAGCGATGTGGAGAAACTTGTCAGGCGCATATTAGAAGAAGTCAGCGGCGCTTTAGAGCAAGGGCGGCGGGTGGAGTTGCGTAATTTCGGCACTTTCACCGTGCGCCATCGCAAAGCACGGATGGGGCGCAATCCCCGCACAGGCGACCAAGTGGCAGTGCCCGCAAAATATGTGCCGCATTTCAAAGCGGGTAAAGCCTTGCGCGACCGCCTCAACAAAAAAATAATATAGCCCATAAACCTTATGCGCCGTATCATCACTTTATTAGTATTTTTCCTCCTTTGTGTGCCGGTCAGTTTTTTTGCCATAGAGAACAGCACCCTCATCAAAATAGACTTAAACCCATTTGATTTTTTCAGCCCTATGGTCACACAACTAACCACACTGCCTTTATCGGCGGCTTTATTATTTGCCTTTCTTATTGCTTTTTTGGCGGGGTTATTTTTGGGTTTGCTTTCTTCGCGCTTTCGCTCATAAGGCTAATCATTATGACCCCCCCAGTAAAAACCAAAATTAAAATATGTGGGCTATCACAAGCCACAGATATTGAAGCCGCCAATCGGCTCGGTGTTGATATGGTCGGTTTTGTTTTTCACAAAGAGTCGCCGCGCTATGTAGAGGGGGAGCAAGCCGCCTATCTTGCTGCCGCTTGTGCCCCCACTATAGAGCGGGTCGCCTTATTGGTTGACCCCGAAGATAAAGATATAGAAGCAGCAGTGGCGTCATGTAATCCGCATTATATCCAATTACACGGACAAGAAAGCCCGACACGCTGTGTGGATATTGGGCGGCGTTATCCCGCCGCTATCATCAAAGCCCTGCCGCTTGTCTGTCCCGCAGATTTAGAGCAAGTGACAGATTATGAAAATACCCACACTAATTCATGTGCTGGCTTTTTATTTGATAGCCCCCCCTCTAATTCTGATCAAGGAGGAACGGGCAAGGTTTTTGATTGGAATATCCTCAAAGGTTTTACCAGCCAAAAAATGTGGATAGTGGCGGGGGGCTTAACCGCCGCTAATGTTGGGGCGGCACTAGCTATCACGAATGCCCCGATTGTTGATGTTTCATCGGGGGTAGAGCAGGTTCGGGGCAAAAAAGATGCCCAACTTATGGCGGATTTTGTTGAAGCCGTGCGTGAAAAAGGCTTAAAAGAACTCCATGACTGAAGACAGAAAAAATAGTTTCACCACAGGACCAGATGACAAGGGTCGCTTTGGACATTATGGCGGACGCTTTGTTGCCGAAACCCTAATGCCGCTTATCCTAGAATTGGAGGCGGCTTATGAGGCAGCACAAGCCGACCCCAATTTTGCGGCACAGCTTGAGGATTTACATACGCATTATGTTGGTCGCCCTAGCCCGCTTTATTTTGCGGAACGTTTGACACAACATTTTGGGGGGGCAAAGATTTACTTAAAGCGTGATGAGCTTAATCATACCGGCTCGCATAAAATCAATAATTGTTTGGGGCAGATATTATTGGCGAAGCGGATGGGTAAGACGCGCATCATTGCTGAGACAGGTGCCGGACAGCATGGCGTAGCGGTGGCGACGGTGGCGGCAAGGTTTGGTCTGCCGTGTGTTATCTTTATGGGGGCAACCGATATTGAACGACAAAAACCGAATGTGTTTCGTATGCACCTTTTGGGGGCAGAAGTGCGTTGCGTGTCATCGGGGGCGGGCACCTTAAAAGATGCGATGAACGAAGCCTTGCGTGATTGGGTCGCCAATGTTGCGGATACATTTTACATTATCGGTACGGTGGCGGGGCCCCATCCCTATCCGATGATGGTGCGTGATTTTCAATCCATTATCGGGCACGAAACCCGCACCCAGATTATGGCAGCCGAAGGACGCCTCCCCGATACAATGGTGGCGTGTATAGGCGGTGGCTCTAATGCGATGGGGTTATTCTATCCCTTCTTAGACGAATCTCATGTCCGCCTCATCGGGGTGGAAGCGGCGGGGCGCGGGCTGGATACACCCGACCATGCGGCATCGCTTAATGGCGGCAAAGCGGGGGTCTTGCATGGCAATCGCACTTATCTTTTGCAAGATGAAGACGGACAAATCATTGAAGGACATTCTATTTCGGCGGGGCTAGATTATCCGGGTATAGGCCCTGAACACGCTTTCTTACATGATGTCGGGCGGGTGGAATATGCCGCCGCCACCGATAAGCAAGCCCTGGCGGCGTTTCAATTGATTACCAAATTAGAGGGTATTATTCCCGCCCTTGAACCAGCCCATGCTTTGGCACATCTTGGCACCCTCGCCCCCACTTTACCCGACGATCATCTTATGGTGATGAATCTATGCGGGCGAGGCGATAAAGATGTTTTTGCCGTCGCTGAACATTTAAAGCTAAACATTTAAAGATGAACATTTAAAGATGAAAATATGAACACGCCATTAAATACGCGCCTACCCACTTGTCTGGCAGCCTTAGCGGCACAAAAGCGCAAAGCCTTTGTCGCTTTTATTATGGCGGGTGATCCAGACCTTGCGCGTAGTCAAGCCATTATGGACGGCTTACCAGAGGCGGGCGCCGATATTATAGAA
>JAAOIL010000083.1 GCA_015163825.1 Alphaproteobacteria bacterium
AATTAGAGTCGGCGGGGCTTGTGTTATCACCTTTTCCGCTAGCGACATTATCTATATGACGCGTCACGATTTTAGGCTTATCGGTATTCATAATTTTAAGGGGTGCTCTATCTGCCAATATCACTGGTGGCAGACTAACCCGCCCATCTTCTAGCCCTCTTTGATAGGCGTAATAATATGTGCCACCGAAAGCACCGACCATCACGATGGCGAGTGCAAATAGAACTGAACGTCCGTACCAATTGTTAAGCATCATTATCCCCTTCCCGATTATGGGTGTTAAGTGATTCGGGGATAGTTTAGCGCATTTCTGCTTGTGGCTCTATGCCTATAACGCCCATACCACAATGAAGCACTTGTTGCGTCGCCACCAATAAAGCCAAGCGGTCGGCGGTCAATGCTTTGTCATTCTCCATAACAAAGCGCAAGTCAGGGTTATCTTTGCCCTTATTCCATAGACTATGAAAAGCGGCAGCCACATCTAATAGATAAAAAGCAATCCTATGCGGTTCTAACGCTTCCGCCGCCGCCGCCATTATACGAGGATAGTTTGCCAGTTTCCTTATCAATGCCAATTCCGCAACATCTTGCAGCCTCGTGTAATTTGCCGTTCCAGTTTCCCCCGCCTTATCAAGCACAGAACAGATACGAGCATTCGCATATTGCACATAAAATATCGGGTTATCCCGACTCTTATCTTTGACTTGTGCAAAATCAAAATCTAAGGGCGCATCATTCTTGCGGGTCAACATCATAAAGCGCACCGCATCTTTGCCAACCTCATCAACCACCTCTCGTAAAGTGATAAACTCGCCTGAGCGTTTTGACATCTTAACAGGCTGCCCATCACGCAATAACTTAACCAAATTACAAGTGCGGACATCTAGCTGTGCCTCGCCTTTCGTAATCGCCTCTACCGCCGCCTTCATACGCTTTATATAACCCGCATGGTCTGCCCCCCAAATGTTTATCTGGTGAGTAAAGCCACGTTGGTATTTATCAAAATGATAAGCAATGTCTGCCGCAAAATACGTCCAATCCCCGTTGGATTTTTTCAAAGCCCTATCGCTGTCATCGCCAAACTTTGTGGAGCGGAATAAAGTTTGCTCCCGCTCCTCCCAATCTTCCCTATCTTCGGGGGAGGGCGGCTTACCCTTCGGGGCTTCCAATATACCCTGATAGATTAAGCCCTGCCCCTCTAACTGCGCCAGAGTTTCATCTATCATATTTCTATCGTGTAAAGATTGCTCCGATGAAAAGACATCATGGCGAATACCCAATGCCGCTAAATCATCTTTTATCATATCCATAATGATAGGCAGTGCCACTTGCTTGGCAGACATTATCTGTGTCGCCTCGTCCTGTGCTTCAAAATCAGTTTGTGCGGCAAGCGTTTGCCCTATCGGAATAATATAGTCTGACGGATAAAGCCCTTCGGGAACTTGCCTCCCCTGCGCCCGCAACAATACCGATTGCGCTAGCACATTTATTTGCCCACCCGCATCATTGATATAATATTCGCGGGTAATATCATAGCCAGCAGTGGCTAACAGATTTGCCAGCACATCACCCAGCACCGCACCCCGCGCATGACCCACATGCATAGGACCAGTCGGGTTAGCCGAGACATATTCTATATTTATTTTCTGCTGTTTATCTGTGCCGCGTCCATAATCCGCCCCCGCCTCTGTAATCACCTTGATATGCTGTTGCCAAAAAGCAGGGGCAAGCGTGATATTAACAAAGCCAGGTCCCGCCACTTGTGTTGCGGTTATATCAGCGACCGCCTCTAGTTTTTCGGCGATGGCTTCTGCCAATTGGCGGGGGGGCATCTTTGCTGTCTTCGCCAACACCATAGCCGCATTGGTCGCCATATCCCCATGTGCCCCAGAACGAGGCGGCTCTACCGCAATGGCGAAATCTGCAAGGTTTATGGTCGGTAAAATCTCCGCCAATACCGATTGCAACTGCGCCTCTATCTGAGTGAATACATTCATCGCCACACCCTATGCCAGATTATCGGCAATGTTGAAGAGGTGATTATGTTCCTCCATCGCAAAGCGATCTGTCATACCCGCAATGTAATCGCAAATGATACGAGCCTTTGCCGCCTCACCCCCATCATCATTGGAGACCGCCTCTATGCGCTTCGCCCAATGTGTTGGCATAAGGTCGGACTCCCCAAAGAAGCGGTCAAACAATGCCCGCACAATATGCCGTGCCTTGCTCATAGAACGATTAACCGTGTGATGACGATACATACGCTCATATAAAAATGCTTTTAACTCTTTATGCTGTATCTCCATAGCGGCGGAGAAAGCCGCAAGCGGTTGCCCCAAAGACCGAATATCATCAGCCGTTTTCACATCATGCGCGCGGATTCGTGTTTGCGTCTCTTCCACCAAATCAGCAATCATCACCGAAATCATGCGCCGCACCAATTCGTGCCGCTTCAACGAGGCATCAATAGCGGGGAATTCCCCCTCTATATCATGCAGAATACGCCCGACAATCGCCACCTCTTGTAAATCTTCTAATGTCAACAGCCCTACTCTTACGCCATCATCTATGTCGTGATTATTATAGGCGATGTCATCTGATAATGCCGCTATCTGTGCTTCTGCCGAGGCGAAACTATCCAACTGCAAATCATGCTGAGCAGTATATTCACGAATAGCAAAAGGTAAGTCGTCTAATGTTTTGCCCGCGCCCAATAATGGTCCGTTATGTTTTACCAAACCCTCTAATGTTTCCCAAGTCATATTCAATCCGCTAAAGTGAATATAGCGACGCTCCAACTGCGTGAGAATACGCAAACCCTGCGCATTATGATCAAACCCCCCATAATTTTTCATCGCCGCATGCAAAGCGTCCTCCCCCGCGTGACCAAAGGGCGTATGCCCTAAATCATGCGCTAGAGCAAGCGTCTCTATCAAATCCTCATTTAATCCCATCTGCCGCGCAATAGACCTTGCTATCTGCGAGACCTCCAGCGAATGCGTAAGGCGGGTGCGATATGAATCGCCCACATGTGCCACAAAAACTTGCGTCTTATGCTTCAGCCGCCTGAAGGCACCCGCATGTAAAATCCTGTCGCGGTCACGTTGGAAACAGGTGCGCGTTTTACTCTCGGGCTCGCGATGGAGGCGACCCCGTGTATGTTCTGGATGACTGGCATAAGATGCATGCATAGGCTCTCTTTTAAGAGCAAGTGATGAAATAATCAAGAAAGAAGGGAGTGAGGGAAATCGGCTAACATATATAAACCTAATATATAGAGGGTACTAAATAGAAGGCTAATATATAGAGGGTAAGTCAATATGAGGAGAGCCGCTAACGCTAGCCCCCCTCATAAAAAAAGACTTAACGCCGTCTTGTCGTTTTACGAGCCGTTGTCCGACGAGCAGTCGTACGTTTCGCTGTTGCCCGACGCGGAGTCCTCCGTGTCGTTTTTCTAGCGGTCGTCTTCCGTGCAGTTGTCTTACGACGAACTGGCGTCTTACGAGCTGTTGTACGTCTTGTCGTTTTACGAGCCGTAGTTTTACGAGCGGTCGTTTTGCGAGCAGTTGTCTTACGACGAACTGGCGTTTTACGAGCAGTCGTTTTGCGCGTTGTAGTGCGTCTAGCCGTAGTCTTACGAGCCGTAGATTTGCGAGCCGTAGTCTTACGAGCAGTTGTCTTGCGACGAGCAGTCGTCTTCCTAGCGGTCGTTTTACGAGCCGTAGTCTTACGAGCAGTCGTCTTCCTAGCGGTCGTTTTGCGAGCCGTAGTCTTACGAGCAGTCGTCTTGCGACGAGTAGTCGTTTTCCTAGCGGTCGTTTTGCGAGCCGTAGTCTTACGAGCAGCAGGCTTACGAGCAGTCGTCTTGCGACGAGTAGTCGTAGTCTTGCGACGTGTAGCAGTCGTCTTGCGACGAGTTGTTGTCTTACGCGCAGTCGTTTTGCGTTTTGTTGTTTTACGTGCAGCCATAACCTTGTCACCTCCTCTCTTTGGATTTTTGCTCTTGATGCGTTACAAAACGAATCAGTTTGCAAATGTAGTAATTCCCGATTATCTTTATTTTTTACGCATTGCAAGAATAATAAAAAATATTTTTCATTTTTCTATTGACATATTGTTTCAAATTATAACGCAAAATTGCGCGATGTGTAAAAATGATTCGGCGTTTACATTTTTTATCAAATTATTTGCGTCCCGAAACGCACTTGCATAACGACAAACAAAAGCCTATCTTAAACTTATGAGTGAAACATTTAACATAACGCAAAGTGCTGCAGGTCGCATATCATCTATACTTGCGGCGCAAGATGCGGGAGATTTTTTACGTGTTGCGGTGCAAGGCGGGGGCTGTTCTGGCTTTTCTTACGCCTTCACCATAGACACCACCCGCGCCACAGACGACCACGCCTTCATGCGCGATGATGTAACGGTTTTGGTAGATGCCCTATCTCTGCCATACCTAAAAGGGGCAGAAATAGATTGGGTGGATGATATGATAGGCGCCTCGTTTCGTATAAACAATCCTAATGCGACCGCTTCTTGTGGCTGTGGCACCTCTTTTGAT
>JAAOIL010000084.1 GCA_015163825.1 Alphaproteobacteria bacterium
CAGCCGGTGATTTGATCCAGAAAATATCTATCATGCGTGACCAATATAACCGTTCCCGCAAATGCCGTTAAATGATGTTGCAACCACGCCACCGTCTCCGCATCTAAATGATTGGTCGGCTCGTCCAATAATAAAATGTCGGGGGCTTCTAATAAAAGACGACACAAAGCAACGCGGCGTTTCTCGCCACCCGATAAATTCGCCACTGCCGCATCAGGCGGCGGACACCGCAACGCATCCATCGCTTGCTCTATACGACTATCTAAATCCCACAAATTCTGGGCATCAATCTGATCTTGCAAAGCCGCCATCTCATCAGCCGTTTCATCGGTATAGTTCATCGCTAACTCATTATAACGTTCCAACATCGTCTGTTGTTCCGCCACCGCCTCCATCACATTACCACGCACATCTTTATCAACGTTGAGCTCTGGCTCTTGTTCCAGATAACCAACACGAATACCATCAGCCGCCCACGCCTCGCCCTGATAATCCTTATCAACGCCAGCCATTATCTTTAACAATGTAGATTTACCCGAACCATTAACCCCAACGATGCCTATCTTTACACCCGGCAAAAATGATAGTTTGATATCCTTCAATACCTGCTTGCCACCAGCATAGGTCTTGGATAATTCATCCATCACATATACATATTGAACCGCCATTATTGCCTCTCCCTTTTTTGTGCCTTTTTATCATGTGCATAAGTCGTATAGCGCAAAAAAATCTCTTGCACAGCCGCAAAAAGTTTTTTATAATGATTCTAAACTAACAAACGAAAAAGGGAGATTATTATGACCGAGACATGTCCAGTAACAGGCGCACCCGCCAAAGCCTCTGCCGGCAGTGGCACAACCGATAAAGATTGGTGGCCTAACCGCCTTAATCTTAAAATTTTGCACCAGCATAGTGCGGCAGCAAACCCCAATGATACAGATTTTGATTATGCGACGGCCTTCAAAAGTCTGGATTTAGATGCTGTCAAAGCCGACCTTGTTGCTTTGATGACAGATAGTCAAGATTGGTGGCCAGCAGATTATGGACATTACGGACCTTTCTTTGTTCGTATGGCGTGGCATGCGGCGGGTACTTATCGCATTGGCGATGGTCGTGGCGGTGCTGGTGTTGGGGCGCAAAGATTTTCGCCAACCAATAGTTGGCCTGATAATGCTAATTTAGATAAAGCACGGCGTTTGCTTTTCCCGATTAAGCAGAAATATGGCAATAAGATTTCGTGGGGCGATTTATTTATCCTTGCGGGTAATTGCGCGTTGGAGTCTATGGGTTTCAAAACCTTTGGCTTTGGTGGCGGCAGAGATGATATTTGGGAACCAGCAGATGATATTTATTGGGGACAAGAAACAGAATGGCTAGGCGATGACCGCTATGAAGGCGAGCATGATTTAGAAAATCCATTAGGTGCCGTGCAGATGGGTTTGATTTATGTCAATCCGCAAGGACCGAATGGCAATCCCGACCCCTTGGCGAGTGCCCAAGATGTGCGTGAAACATTTGCACGCATGGCGATGAATGATGAAGAGACTGTTGCCCTGACGGCTGGTGGTCATACTTTTGGCAAGTGTCATGGCGCGGGTGATGATGCCCAAGTCGGCGCCGAGCCAGAGGCGGCACCAATGGAAGAGCAAGGTCTTGGTTGGCATTCCACGCATGGTTCAGGCAAGGCGGGTGATGCGATTACTTCGGGGCTAGAGGGGGCATGGACTCCCACCCCCACCAAATGGGACAATAGTTATTTTGAGGCTCTTTTCGGTAATGAGTGGGAGCTGACAAAAAGTCCGGCAGGTGCCAAACAATGGACGCCAAAATCTGGCGCCGCTTTACCAGATGCCCCTGCGGCACATGGCGACAGCCGCCAAGCCTTGTTGATGACAACGGCAGATATGGCGATGCGGGCAGACCCTGATTATGAAAAAATTTCGCGCGATTATTTTGAAAACCCCGATAAATTTGCAGATGCGTTTGCACGGGCATGGTTCAAACTAACCCACCGCGATATGGGACCAATATCTCGTTATCTCGGCAAGGAAGTGCCAAAGGAAGAACTGATTTGGCAAGATCCAATCCCCGCCCCTGTGCATAAGCCGTTAAGCGATGGCGACATTGCCACTTTGAAAAAGCAAGTGCTGGATTCGGGCTTAAGCATTACGGAATTGGTAAGCACGGCATGGGCATCGGCTGCCACCTTTAGGGGTTCAGATATGCGTGGCGGTGCTAATGGGGCGCGTATTCGTCTTGCGCCGCAAAAAGATTGGGCGGTTAATCAACCAACCCAACTTGCCAAAGTGCTTAAAGTGCTGGAAGGCATTCAGGCAGACTGCAAAGCGGGTATTTCTCTGGCAGACCTTATCGTCTTGGCAGGCAGTGCGGCTGTAGAAGCGGCGGCGCAGAAAGCGGGCTATAAAGTTAATGTGCCTTTCACGGGCGGTCGCGGCGATGCCACGCAAGAGCAAACTGACGAGGCTTCCTTTGCGGTGCTAGAGCCTGTGATTGATGGCTTTCGTAATTTCAACGGTGTGGCGTCCAATGTGTCAGCCGAACAATTGCTGATAGACCGCGCTCAATTGCTAACGCTAACCGCCCCCGAACTTGTGGTGTTGGCGGGTGGCTTGCGTGTATTGGGGGCGGCGGGTGAAACACATGGTGTCTTCACAGATAAAGTCGGCACCTTAAGCACTGACTTCTTCACTAATCTAACCGATATGGGCGTGGAATGGACACCGACCAATAAAGATGCCGTCTTATTTGAAGGGCGTTGCCGTAAATCTGGCGACACCAAATGGACAGGCACACGCAATGATTTAGTGTTTGGTTCCAACTCGCAATTGCGGGCTTTGGCAGAGTTTTATGCTTGCGCCGATGCGGGTGAAAAATTCGTGCGCGACTTTGTCGCCGCATGGGTGAAAGTGATGGAACTAGATCGCTTTGATTTAGCGTAAATCCTTATCATATTAATAAAAAAAGGGCGGGGTTCAAAACCCGCCCTTTCCAATTTCAGCCTATATTAGACTCAAAATATAATCAGTGCTTCACGCACGATAAGCACAAGCAATACCGCCCATGACACTATAAATATGCCAAAGCGCAACAACACCTTATTAAAGGTCGCCTGCACCAGCGAATGCACTACACGCAAAGCCACGAAAGCCCACGCCAGCTGCACTGCCAGATTATCGCCATGCCCTAATACGGCAATGCTAATCAAAGTCGCATAAAATAATGTCGGTTGCTCAAATAAATGATTATAATTATCTGCAATCCGTGCCACCTCCGATGGTAAGCCATCTGCCAGTTGATGCGGGTGCTGTCCGTTTTGCGGATCAATCCCTGCAGCCGTCATTGCGGGTATGCGGGTTGCATACATCCATATCATCATCACACCCGTCCATAGACCAAGCGCGATTAGCGGTTGTAAAATAATAACCTTTTCCATTTTTTCCTCCTTGTCTAAAACGAATCAGATAACCCAGCCTGCCCCGCTTTCACCCCCCAATGCAAGTTTTTTATGGGATTATACTCTTACAACCTGCCCAAACGCAGATAAACTGTGTTACGCAAGGCAATCAAAATGATACTAATTTTTTGATTTTCTACATCTAGCATATAGACCACTCTATACTTACCGACCCGAAGCCTATAATAGTTTGCCAAATCTCCGTTTAATTTAGTGCCAGTCGCAATAGGGGCAGAAACGAGTTTATTATTTATGCCGTTCAAAATGCGTTGTTGCGTATCCTTATTTAACTTTTTTAAATCTTTTACTGCCCTTTTTTCATATTGAACTACCCACATAATATATGACTATAATTATTTGCCTTCATTAAGGTGCTTATGCAAATCATCAGATGAAATAAAGTCACTACCTTCTGCCATTCTTTTATCGGCTAATGCCGCTAGATATTTATCTTCTTTAGATTCAAAAAACGCGCACATTTTTTCATAAAGCAGAGCAATGTTACTCTTAGATGCAGACGCAATTATTTCGTCTGTATCCATATCAAATACAGCGTCAATCTCTTCCTGATTTTTTTGTCTTAATTGCATAATGGAATAACAATAACAGATTTCACTTTCTTATACAATAATCAAAATAAAAGGGTGGGCCCGGCAGGACTCGAACCTGCGACCAAACCGTTATGAGCGGTTTGCTCTAACCAACTGAGCTACAGGCCCGAACCCTGTATTATGTATCCATATCTGTTTCTGGCAGATAGATATTAGGCTTATAGCCTTTTGCTGTGGCTTCGTCCATATTTGCGTATGCGATAATTATGACAAGGTCGTCCACTTGGGCGAGCCGTGCGGCTGCCCCATTGATACCGA
>JAAOIL010000010.1 GCA_015163825.1 Alphaproteobacteria bacterium
CCCAATTAAAAGTGGGGAATACACAAATAAAAGCGATTGTGAAAACTCTTTATGCCGATACCGACAAGCGCTTGCATGGGGCGGCTGCCCTTTCTGTGTTTGCCCATATAGAGGATTTAGTGGCGCGTGATATAGTATGTGTGCAAGACGCCACACCTGCCACACTTGATGCTAGTTATCGTTTAGCGTCTGCATAAAGGCTTCAATGCGAGCGGCATTCGCCCCTAAATCAGAAACCCCCACCCGACTAGCCGAGCGCATATCCACCCTCGTATTTTTACCTTCGGGCGACAGGCGAATAACCACATCATCTATAAAACCGAATAAGGGTGTTTGCACACTCGCCTCTATCGTGCCACGCCCTCGTGTTGCTTGCACCACTTGCCAGCCCATCGCTTGCACCGCACCAAGCACAATATCAAAAGCAGCAGTGGGCGCATAATCCAACACCGCCGCTTGCACATTATAATGTTGCTCTTGTTGGGCTAACACTTTGGCATCAAGGGCAAGGCTGTTATCGCTTGGGCTACGTATATTTTGCACCGCCTCAAATTGCGGTGGATTTTTTAAGTCGGTGGTAATATCATGAATGGCGGGCACTGCTGCCCCACGGCGCATCGTATTTAAGGGCACAAATAAAACCGCCAGCGCTATCACCAATGCCGCCAGCGCACGACCATTTATGCCACCCCAAACCAAACCGATAATCGCCAACACTAAGGCGACCGCCGCAATCGCTGTTGCCACTGCCACACCCAATAAGGGCAAGCGAAAATCCATAAGCCCAAAGCGGAAAAGCCCCAAGCTTAAAGCGGCTATCATCGGGGCGGCTATCGCTAACCGCAAACCCCAATTGGCACCCCAATGAATATCCATTATTCTGCCGCCTGTTTTGTATTTGGCAAAGTGTAATCTGCAAACTGCTGACGCAAGATTAATTTTTGAATTTTACCTGTCGCGGTATGCGGAATCTCATCTACGAATACGACATCATCGGGCATCCACCATTTAGCGATTTTACCCTCCAGATATTTCAGCATATCTTCTTTGCTGACATCGGCGCCGTCATTTTTGATGATAATAAGCAAAGGGCGCTCGTCCCATTTCGGATGCACCACCCCGATGACGGCTGCTTCGGCGACACCTTCGTGTCCAACAGCGATATTTTCTATCTCAATGGAGGAAATCCACTCCCCCCCAGATTTGATAACATCTTTGGCGCGGTCAGTTATTTGCATAAAGCCCATCTCGTCTATGGTGGCGACATCACCTGTATCAAAAAAGCCTTGTTCGTCCAAGATTTCGCCGCCATCACCTTTGATATATTCGCCAACGATAAACGGACCTTTCACGACCAGATGCCCGAAGGCTTTGCCATCACGCGGCAATTCTTTTCCGTCATCATCGGTGATTTTCATCTCTACCAGATAGGGCGCGCGTCCTTGTTTGACTTTTATATCCATTTGTTGGTCAAAGCTCATCTCTTCCATACCAGACTTAAACTGCGCGATAGTTCCCATAGGCGAGAGTTCCGTCATACCCCAGAGGTGATTAACGCTAACATCATAATCGCGTTCAAATTTCTCTAGCATAACGCGTGGCACGGCAGAACCACCGATAGACACGCGCTCCAAATCGGGCAGTTTCCCTTTATTGGCTTCCAGATATTGCAACAGCATCAACCAAACCGTAGGCACTGCCGCCGTGAAACTAACTTTTTCTTCTGTCAGCAATTGATAGATGCTTGCGCCGTCCATATTCGGACCCGGATTAACAATCTTGCTACCAGCGGCGGGGGCGGCGAACACCAAGCCCCACGCATTGGCATGGAACATAGGCACAACGGGCATCACATTATCTATGCTACGCAAGGCAAAAACATCGGCACTATTGGCAACCAATGTATGCAACACATTAGAGCGGTGCGTATAACACACGCCTTTTGGATTACCTGTCGTCCCCGAAGTATAGCACATACCACATGGCGCATTCTCATCAACATCCACCCAGTTAAAATCCCCAGATTGGGCGTCTAGTAAATCTTCATAACAATACACATTCTGCAATGATGTATCAGGCATCTCTCCCGCATCGGCTAACACGATAAAGCCTTTCACATTTTTAATCTCATCAGCAATGCCTTCCATAAGCGGTAGAAATGTTGTGTCCAAAATGATGAACTTATCATCGGCATGATTGATAATATAACTTAATTGCTCCGCGAATAGGCGTGGGTTCAACGTATGATAAATCGCCCCAATACCCGCAATGCCATACCAAGATTCAAGATGGCGATGCGTATTCCACGCCAAAGTCGCTATGACATCGCCCTTCCCACAGCCTAATGCTTGTAGGGCTTGCGCTAGTTTTCTGGCGCGTAAATGGGCTTGCCCATAGGTTTCACGATGGATAGTGCCATTGACCAATCGCGAGACGATTTCTCTCTCATTGTGATTGATATTTGCGTAATCCAAAATACCATTAACCAGCAATGGCACATTTTGCATTGATCCGAACATAATGCCCTCCCTTGTTTATTTGCACTTGCCAGTGTGCCGTATTGTGATATGGTTTGTCTAGTCTTTATAAATAAAAAAGGGAGAAAATCATGACGATAGGTGATAAATCTGCGGCACAATTGGGGCGCGACATTGCTTCTGGTGCTTTATCTTCGCAAGAGGTTACGCATTATTATATAGAACAAATCAAGTCCCACAACCCGAAGATTAATGCGGTAATAGACGACCGCTTTGAGGCGGCGGTGGCGGAATCACACGTGGCCGATGCCGCGCGTGAAGCGGGGGATATTAAAGGGGCATTGCATGGTGTGCCGATGACGGTCAAAGATGCGTTTGAGGTAGAGGGCTTATCGTGCACGGTTGGGGCGCCTCAGTTTGCCAATCACATATCAGACCGCAATGCTGTTGTTGTAAATAAATTAAGAGAGGCAGGGGCGATTATATTAGGCAAAACCAATACCCCGCTTTTTTGTGGCGACTGGCAAAGTTTCAACGAATTACATGGCACGACCAATAACCCTCATAATTTAGAGCACACGCCGGGTGGTTCATCGGGTGGTTCTGCGGCGGCGTTGGCGGCGGGTATGACACCGCTAGAATATGGCAGTGATATTGGTGGTTCTATTCGCATACCAGCGCATTATTGTGGTTTGTTTGGACATAAGCCGACTTATGGGATTGTCTCTAAAGCGGGTCATGTGCCACCGCCGCATGGAACGCGGGCGCCAACGGCATTATCTGTTGTCGGACCATTGGCGCGGTCGGTAGAAGATTTGGAACTAGCCCTTGATTTAACGATAGGGCTTGATGCCCCGCAATCAAATGCGATGCAGTTGAAACTACAAGCGCCACGCGCGACCACACCGCAAGGCTTACGCATTGGGGTTTGGTCGGACGATGCTTATTGCGCCATTGATAGCGAGTTAAAATCTGCCATAGAAGAAGCGGCGGCGAAACTAGGGGCGGCGGGGGCGCAAATCATAGATATGCGCCCTGATTTTACATTAGCAGAACACACCGAAGCCTATTTTATGTTGCTGAACCCGATTATGGCGACTTCTTTTCCAGAGAGCACACATAAAAAATTGCAGGCGGCTGTTGAGGCGGCAGACCCAGAGGATAAATCGCTAGAAATCATGCAAGCGCGGGGGGCGCGGTTGCTTTACAAAGACTGGCTATTATGGGACGAGGCACGGGCGCAATTAGCGTGGAAATGGCAACAATATTTTGAAAAAGTTGATGTGTTATTTTGCCCTGTCACCCCGACACCAGCGATGCCACACACGCAAACATTACCTTTTGAAGCACGCGCTTTTTCGGTTAATGGCAAACCGCGCAAATATATGGAGAACATTATTTGGGCGGGGATTTCTATTATGTGCGGTCTGCCTTCTACGGCTGTGCCATTGGGCAAGCATAGTTCGGGCTTGCCTATGGGTATGCAGGTGGTCGGTCCCGCTTATGAAGATAAAACCCCTATCGCTGTCGCGCGTATGTTAGAGGCGGCGGGGTATGTTTTCCAAAAACCGCTTATGAATTAAAAGTGAGCTAGGTTTTTTCAAGAGGCGTTATTGTTTCTGCCCCATCTGGGTCTTGGTGGATAAGCACTTGTGCATTGGGGAAGGCTTCACACACCGCCTCCTCCACTGCATCAGATATGGTGTGCGCTTGTGTCAAACTCATCGTGCCGTCCAGTTCTATATGACATTGCACAAAGCAATCCAACCCGGCACGGCGGGTGCGTAAATCGTGCAAGCCCCGCACTTGCGGATGTGATGTAATAATTTTACGAATAGCGCTGCGTTCTTCTTCACTCATTTCGGCATCCATCAATTGGGTTGTGGCAGTAAAGATAATCCGCCATGCGCCTCGTGCTAAAATACCTGCCACAATCACCCCACAAATCGCATCGGCATATAAAAAATTAAACGGCGCCGACGACAACACCAAAGCCGCAATCACCCCGACATTCATATAGACATCAGAGGCGTAATGCGCTTCATCAGCCGATATAGCGATAGATTTCGTGGAACGCGCCACACGCCTTTGCACAAAAACCAACGCCAATGTTAGCACAATGGATATCACCATAGTCGCAATGCCTATCGTGCTATAACTTATTGTGTTGGTGGCAAGCCCCGCTTGTGCCGATTCCACCACCAAGAATATAGCAGCACCCGCAATAATCACGCCTTGTGCCAATGCCGCCAGAGCCTCTGCCTTGCCGTGCCCGAAGCGATGCTCTTTATCGGCGGGGGTTTGGGCGTGGCGGATAGCAAAGAAGTTCATCAGCGAAATAGAAAAATCCAATACCGAATCCAATAATGCCCCCAGCATCGCCACCGACCCTGTCAGCACCCATGCCACAGATTTAATAGCGATTAAAATTATCGCCACCACCATAGATAGCAGTGCCGTCATCCGCACCCTGCGTTTAACACTATCGGGGGCATCATCACTAATGGTGATGAAGTGGTCGTGATGATGATTATTGCTCATAATTCATTATAACAGGGATTATGGATACAGCAAATGCGTCTGCCACTCATTATTATCAGTCCGTTTATAAACCAGCCTATGATGAAGGCGATGCGCACCATCTTGCCAGAACTCCACCTCAGACACCACAAGCCGACACCCGCCCCAATAAGGGGGACGCGGCACTTCTTCACCTTCAAAGTTTTGTGTATGGGTCGTGGCGGCAGTTTGTAAATCGCTATAGTGCGTAAGCGGTCGCGATTGTTGCGAAGCCCATGCCCCCACTCTACTCTGGCGAGACCTTGTAGCAAAATAGGCATCGGCTTCGGCGGCATCAACGGACTCCATCCGCCCACGCAGACGCACTTGGCGGCGCAGGCTTTTCCAATGAAAACAAGCGGCACCATAAGGGTGAGCGGCAATCTCTAGTCCTTTTTGGCTTTCCAGATTGGTATGAAATGTGAAGCCACGCTCATCATAGGTTTTCAGCAGCACCATTCTTATATTGGGCAGCATATCATCGGGATTATAGGTGGCGAGTGCCATAGCTTCGGCATCATTTGGCTCGGCAGTGCGGGCTTCCCCCAGCCATACGCCAAATAGAGCAAGCGGTGCGGCGGGGGGATTTGCGAAAATATCACTCATAACGAAACTATAGCATACAGAGCCTATTTGAGGCTATGATAATCACGCAAAGCAGGTTAAAAAGGGAAAAGAAAACAAGAGGAGAGATTTTATGTCAAATGAACTTATGCGCGGCAAACGTGGATTGATTATGGGCGTTGCCAATCAGCGTTCCATAGCGTGGGGCATAGCGAAAGCGTGTGCTGAGGCGGGGGCGGAACTTGCCTTCACCTATCAGGGCGAGGTGCTGGAGCGGCGAGTAAAACCATTGGCAGAGAGCGTCAACGCTCCTTTGGTTATGCCGTGCGATGTCACAGATGAAGCGAGCATTGACAGGGTTTTTGACACGCTACAAAAAGAATGGGGTCAGTTAGATTTTGTCGTCCATGCCATAGCCTATGCGGGTAAAGAGGCGTTATCGGGTCGTTATGTTGAGACGACACCTGCCGACTTCGCACTGAGCCTCAACATTTCGTGTTATAGTTTCACGGCGGTGGCGGCACGGGCTGAAAAATTAATGACGAATGGGGGGTCGCTTCTCACGCTTTCTTATTATGGGGCGGAGAAGGCTGTGCCGAATTACAATGTCATGGGTGTTGCCAAAGCAGCATTGGAAGCGAGTGTGCGTTATCTTGCGGTTGATATGGGGGCGAATAATATCAGGGTCAATGCCATTTCGGCGGGGCCTATTAAAACACTGGCGGCTTCGGGTGTTGCTGGTTTTCGCTCAATGTTGAAAAAGCATGAAGAGAATGTGCCCTTGCGGCGCAATGTTACGATAGAAGATGTGGGGGGTTCGGCTCTTTATTTTCTATCAGATTTGAGCGCCGGTGTATCGGGGGAGGTGCATCATGTTGATTCTGGTTACCACGCAAGCGGTATGACCTCTTTAGCGAAGGAAGACTAATGTCGCATAATACATTCGGGCATCTTTTCAGGGTAACAACATGGGGCGAAAGTCATGGCGCTGCCATTGGCTGTGTGGTTGATGGTGTGCCGCCTCGCTTACCTTTGAGTGAAAATGATTTACAAGTCTGGTTAGACAAACGCCGCCCAGCGCAATCTCGTTTCACCACCCAACGCAAAGAGGCAGATAAAGTGCAGATATTATCGGGCGTCTATAAAGACCCCGACACAGGCAAGCC
>JAAOIL010000085.1 GCA_015163825.1 Alphaproteobacteria bacterium
CTGGCGGCGCAACTCTATAGCGAGTTCAAATCTTTCTTTCCCGATAATGCCGTGGGGTATTTCGTTTCCTATTACGATTACTACCAGCCCGAAGCCTATGTGCCACGCAGCGATACCTATATAGAAAAAGAAAGTAACATTAACGAACAAATAGATCGTATGCGTCATGCCGCAACACGTATGCTATTGGAACGCGATGATGTCGTCATTGTCGCTTCGGTGTCTTGTATTTATGGCATTGGCTCGGTGGAGAGTTATTCCAATATGATTATAGAGTTAAAGAAAGACGAAGAAGTTTCGCGCGATGATTTACTCTCTCGCTTGGTGGCGTTGCAATATAAGCGGAACAATGTTGCTTTTTTGCGTGGTGATTTTCGGGTGCGGGGGGATACGGTGGACATATTCCCCGCCCACTATGAAGACCGCGCATGGCGCATAGAATTGTTTGGCGACCAAATAGAATCCATAACGGAGTTTGACCCCCTAACGGGAGAGAAAGCGGCAGTGTTAGAATCCGTTCGTATTTATGCGAACTCTCACTATGTCATTCCCCGCCCGACATTGAAGCAAGCGGTGGTGCATATCCGTGACGAAATGAAAACCCGATTGCAGGAGTTAGAGGCGGCAGGGCGATTGCTAGAGGCGCAACGGCTAGAGCAGCGCACACTTTTTGATATAGAAATGCTGGAGGCGACAGGCAGTTGTTCGGGGATTGAAAATTATTCTCGCTACCTAACGGGGCGCGCGGCGGGGCAACCACCCCCTACTCTATTTGAATATCTGCCCGATGAGACTTTGATATTCGTTGATGAAAGCCATGTAACGATTCCGCAAATCGGGGGTATGTTTAAGGGGGACTTTAAGCGCAAATCTACATTGGCGGAGCATGGGTTTCGCCTTGCCAGTTGCGTGGATAATCGTCCCTTGCGCTTTGAGGAGTGGGATGTCATGCGCCCCCAAACGGTTTATGTATCTGCCACACCCGGTCCGTGGGAGATGAACCGAACCGATGGTGCCTTTGTAGAACAAATCATTCGCCCGACTGGTTTGATAGATCCTGTTTGTGATGTCCGCCCTGCGACCAATCAGGTTGATGACTTAATGGGGGAGTGTCGGGCGGCGGCGGCGAAGGGGCATCGGGTGCTGGTTACGACCCTCACCAAAAAAATGGCAGAGGATTTGACGGAATATATGCACGAGCAAGGGTTGCGGGTGCGTTATCTGCACTCCGACATAGACACATTGGAGCGCATAGAGATTGTGCGTGATTTACGACTTGGTGCCTTTGATATTCTCATCGGCATTAATCTATTGCGGGAGGGTTTGGATATTCCCGAATGTGCCTTAGTGGCGATATTAGATGCAGATAAAGAAGGATTCTTGCGTTCAGAGACATCGCTTGTGCAAACCATCGGGCGGGCGGCACGACATTTGGAGGGGCGGGTTTTGCTCTATGCCGATAAAATGACAGGCTCCCTAGACCGCGCGCTTGCAGAAACTTCGCGGCGGCGCGAAAAACAAATGGCACATAACATAGCCCATAATATCACCCCTAAAAGTGTGCAGAAAGGTATTGCCGATGTCATCGCCCAAAGCGAAGGCGACCACACCCCCCTTGCCCCTTATGCGTTTGGCACGTCAGATTCTGATAAAGCACCTTTGCATGGCAACAATTTACGTTTGCATTTAGTGGCGTTGCAAAAACAGATGCACAAAGCGGCAGATGATTTAGACTTTGAAACGGCGGCACGAGTGCGTGATGAAATAAAGCGTTTGCAAGAAACAGAATTGATTATCGCTGATGATCCCTTTGCACGGCAATCTGCAGTGGATAGCAAACTCTCCACCAAAGCCGCAAAGGGCACAAAAGGCAAAAGAAAAAAGCGGCGATAAATTTTTACAGACATAAAAAAGGCGGGGATTTAACCCCGCCTTTTCAAAATAGAGTTAATTTCTTTTAGCGAGCAAATAGGCTCAAAGGAAGCGCAACACTCAAGAATACCGTGTCCACTGCTTCTGGTTCAAACTGATAGCGGATATATTCCACTCTCATATTGTACCATTCAATACCTGCGCCATAATGCACCCAGAAACCATCATTTGCTTTGCCATCATAAGCAAAGCCACCGACCCGAAGGAAAGGCGCAAAATTGCTAAGTTCAGGAATTTGGAGACGTGCTAGTGCGCTTATTTCAACGATTTCAGAATACTCTTCGTCTACTGCTGGAGTAATAGCATCACCAGTGTTCCCTGGCGGAACTACTGAAGCTGATACAACTTCTGTCTTTACAGGCGATCCTAAATCTGTGTAGGCGAATTCTGCGGCGAACACATCATTGATGCGATAGCCGAGACCGACACGATAAGCGAAGTCGCTATCATCTGCTGATGATTGTAATAAATTTGTTCTGCCTGCTGGCACAACTGCTTCTACATCATCTTGGTCGTGATTGAAGTGTGCGTAACCAAGCGAACCCACTAGATATAGATTTTTCCATGAAGGCGCATGAACCTCTGGAAATTTATCCAAAAGGGCAGCTGTATTCGCC
>JAAOIL010000011.1 GCA_015163825.1 Alphaproteobacteria bacterium
ATAATGAAAGCCAGTGGCAGGAACGACCATAATAAAAAGTCTGCGACAATATCGGCATAGCCACCCCAATCTGTGCCACCTTCAGTATTGATACGGGCGATGGCGCCATCTAAACCATCGGCGAGGCGTGAGGCGAGCAAGAAATAAACACTAGCCCCCGCCAGCCCTGTACTGCCAATGGCGATAAATATGAAACACAACACACCACAGATGAAACCGAATGTGGTCATCGCATTTGCGGAAATGTGGGGTGCCAGCAGTCGCGCGATAAACCCAAGCGGGGGATCTATTATCGGGCGTAGGCGCGCGTCTAACATATTAGGCGCGGCTGGTGAGCGATACCACAGCGTCTTGGTATTCGTGCTGCAGACGCGCCACCAATGTTTCTACCGATTCAATTTTTTCTATGCTGCCGATGCCTTGCCCCGACCCCCAAATATCGCGCCATGCTTTGGTTTTCATATTACCGCCAGAGCCGAAATTCATTTTTGATTTATCGGCTTCGGGTAGGTCGTCAGGGTTTAGCCCCGCCGCCGCAATAGACGGCTTTAAATAATTGCCATGCACGCCTGTGAATAATGATGAATAGACAATGTCATCGGCGGCTGCTTCTACCAGCATATCTTTATAGCCGCTATCGGCATTGGCTTCTTTTGTAGGGATAAAGCGTGTGCCCATATAGGCAAGGTCTGCCCCCATTGCCAAAGCCGCCGCTACGCAATAGCCATCGCCCACGGCGCCTGATACTAATATCGTGCCGTCAAACCATTGCTTGACTTCACGCACCAAAGCGAAGGGACTTAATGTACCTGCGTGTCCGCCGGCACCTGCGCAAACGAGTATCAAACCATCAACGCCTATCTCTGCCGCTTTCTTGGCGTGCCTAACATTGATGACATCATGATAAACAAGCCCACCATAAGAATGTGCCGCCTCCACAACTTCTACAGGGGAGCGCAGACTGGTGATGATAATAGGCGCTTTATGTTTTACGCAAGTTTCCATATCCTCCATCAATCTATCGTTGGAACTATGGCAGATTTGATTGACCGCATAGGGGGCGATAATCGCATCGGGGTTGGTGATTTTATATTCTTCTAGCTCTGTATTGATGCGGGTTAGCCATTCGTCCAGCACAGGTTGCGGACGCGCATTCAAAGCGGGGAAAGAGCCAACAACACCCGCCTTACATTGAGCAATCACCAGTTCGGGCGACGACACAATGAATAAAGGCGAGCCAACGACGGGCACACGTAAGTTATTTTGCAAGATGGCGGGTAATGGCATTTTATTTCCTATTGCTCTTTTACTTTAGAGCGGCATAAACCAATTGTTGCAGTTGCGTACGAATGGGATAGGAACGAGACGGCATAAGTTGTGTCATAAAGATGACGTTCATATCTTCTACAGGGTCGTTCCAGAAGGAGGTGGTGGCGATCCCTCCCCACGAATAATTGCCAAGCGAACCAGCCATAGGCACAAGACCCGGATTGATCACCACAGAAAAGCCAAGCCCATAGCCCGTACCTTCTGATGTGACTTCAGCGAAAGCGCCTTCGGCTCTTTCTGGGATTGTCGCATTATTGGGGAGTTGGTTGGTTAGCATATGTGCCAATGTGGTGCGCCCTATAATGCGCTTGCCCCCCAATTTACCACCATTGCGGAGCATTTCGGTAAAGCGGAAATAATCCTCCATCGTGGAAACGAGACCGCCCCCGCCTGATAGAAATTTGCACGGCGCACGAAGGCGGGTTCTCTCAGGAGAATCGACAAGTTTGATTTTTCTTGTAGCAGGATCGCGCGAATAATTATGCATAAGCCGTTTTATCTTGCTATCGGGCACGACAAAACTCGTATCCTTCATACCCAATGGTTTGAAAATATGCTGCTCCAGATATTCATCTAGCGGTTGCCCTGATACGATCTCTATAATGCGACCGATAACATCGGTGGAAACGGAATAGTTCCACTTATCGCCGGGCGAAGCGATAAGCGGCATTTCTGCCAGCGCATCTACGAAGCCCGCTAAATCATAACGCTCCGAGCGCGCCCCATCAATCTTTGCTTTTCGATAAAGCGCATCTACTTTATGCTCCATCATAAAGTCATAAGTCAGCCCCGATTGGTGCGTCATTAAATCATGAACATTTATCATGCGGTCAGGATCGCGGGTTTTGTATTTGGCGGTCGTGCCACCATCAAACACTTTGACATTTTTGAAGGCAGGAAAGAATTTCGTAATATCATCTAGCAGCATAAGTTTGCCTTGCTCGTATAATTGCATAAGGGCAATGCTGGTAATCGGCTTGGTCATAGAAAAAATACGATAAAGCGATTTATGATTAGGCTTAAAGCCTGCATTGAAAGCGCTTGTGCCACGATATTTATGATAGGCAATTTTACCACCACGCGCTACCAATATGCCAAAATTAGCAATTTTCTTTTGGTCTATATATTGTTGGAAAAATGGGGTGAGGTGATTAAGCCGCTTGGCATCAAAGCCTAGTTTCTCTGGATTGTCTTCTATCATTTTTATCATCGTGTTCTCCTATTTCGTTATATTGTTTATCATTAAAATGAAGGCATAGACAAATGCTATTTCATATAATTGGTTGAATCTTCCCGCCTTGCCGCCATGCCCTGCCTGCATATAGGTATGAAGCAAGGTCAGCCTTGTATCTGTGCGGGTGTGGCGCAGACGCGCGACCCATTTCGCAGGCTCCCAATAGGTGACGCGGGGGTCTGTAAGCCCTGCTGTCGCTAGGATATGGGGGTAGGCGCGGGGTGTAATCGTCTCGTAGGGAGCATAGGCGGCGATGATTTTATAAGCGGTTTTATCCTTTATCGGGTTGCCCCATTCTCGCCATTCTGGGGGGGTGAGGGGTAGGGTGTCATCTAACATAGTGTTGAGATTATCCACAAAAGGCACTTCTGCCACCACCCCTAAAAATAAATCAGGTGCCATATTGGTCGCCGCCCCGACAAGCAAACCACCCGCACTGCCGCCATGGATCGTAATCTTTTTTGTTGCCGTGTAGTTGAGAGCGATTAAATCTTTTGCAACATCAATAAAATCTGTGAAACTATTGACCTTGTTTTCACGCCGCGCGGCGAGGAACCAGTTTTGTCCGCAAGCGCGTCCGCCACGAATATGAGCGATGGCATAAATAAAACCCCGTTCCACCAAAGATAAGCGATTGCCACTAAAGGCGGCGGGAATCGTAATACCATAAGCCCCATAGCCATAAAGCAAACAAGGGGCGGTGCCATCTAGGGGGGTGTCTTTATGGTAAAGTAGCGAGACAGGAATTTTCGTCTTGCCATCACGCGCCGTTGTGAATAGGCGGCGGGTGATATAATCGTCTTTATTATAGCCCTCTACGACACGTTCTTTTTTGAGGGTGCGGGAATTTGTTGCCATTTCATAATCATAGATTTGGGCGGGGGTGGTCATAGAGGAATAATTAAAGCGCAATGTGGTTGTTTCATATTCTGCCATTATGCCAAAATCTAAATCATAAGGAGGGGTGGCAAAGTCTATGATGTTTGTGGTGTAGGTGTCGCCACTATCAGAAGAGGTGATAATCTCTATTATAGGCAAGGCATCTTTGCGCACCAACAAGGCAAGGTGCTGGGCGAACACCGCCATATCTAATATCAAACAGCCTTCCCTGTGGGGAATAAGCGGTTGCCAATTTTTATGTGTGGCATCTTGCGTGGGAATGGGGGCGGTAAAAATCTGAAAGTCCAGCGCGTCTCTATTACTGCGGATAAGCAAGCGATTGCGGTGCATATCATCATCTATATGATATTCTATCCCTGTCTGGCGGGGTGCTACACAAATAGGGGCGGCGTCAGTGCCAGAAGAAGAGGTGTTGGCAGCCACAATAGAAGAGAGAATATACGTCTCGCTGGTTTCGTGGTCGTGCGGGGTAATCGTCAGGAAACGCCCCGAACGCGTTTTGTCTAAATCCAAATAAAAAGTAGGCGTGGATTCTTCATAAATACAAATATCTTGTGCTTGCGCTGTGCCTAATGTGTGGCGCATTATTTTATAGGGGCGATGGTTTTCATCTTGAGCGACATAGAAAAGATAGTTGCCGCATTGCGACCACTCAAAACTTGGATTGGCGTGGGTGATGATGTCTGCCGTATCCGTCTTTGTTTCAATAGCGCGTATTTTTATTGTGATATATTCCGAGCCTTTATCATCATAACCCCATGCGAGGTGCTTGTTTTGCGGACATGGCATAAATGCCGCCAGTTTGAAATAATCGCTGGTGGTAGATTCTGCATTGATGTCTAGTATCACTTCCATTGACGGGACATCAGCAAGTTTCGCCCCCCGCGCCCCCTTGCAAATAAGCGGGTGATCGCCACCCGCTTCGTAACGCATCGCCCAACTGACACCATACTGATTAACAGGCAGATGATTTTCATTCTCTTCTATACGGGAACGCATTTCAGAAAATAATGTCGCCTGTATATCTTGCGTGGGCGCCAGCACAGATTGTGTGTAATCGTTCTCTGCCTCTAAATGGGAACGGATAGCGGGCGCCAGACAAGACGGATCGCGCATAACATCTTGCCAATGCGGGTCGCGCAGCCAAGCGTAATCATCTGTGCGGGTGTGTCCGTGTCGGGTGTCGCTTTCACTAATCCGCTTGGCAATTGGGGGGGCAATTGGTGGATTAGCGGCAGGATTATGCGCCATCTTTGGGCTTAAGTTTTAACGCACCGCCATTCATACAATATCGCTGACCTGTCGGGGCAGGGCCATCGGGGAAAACATGACCCAAATGAGCACCGCACTGATTGCACAAAATCTCCGTGCGTTTCATGAACAGGCTATTATCGCTGCGTTCCGCCACCGCATCTGCGCCAAGCGATTGGAAAAATGACGGCCAGCCCGTGCCACTATCAAACTTTGTATCAGACGCAAACAAAGCCGTATCGCAACACACACAATGATAAATACCCGCCCCCTTGCTATCCCAATTCTCGCCTGAGAAAGCGCGTTCCGTGCCAGCCTCGCGTGTGATGTGATATTGCTCAGGCGTCAAGTGCGCCCGCCAATCCTCATCTGATTTCTGGATTGCCCAGTTTTCGTTTTCGCGTTTTTTGCCCATTGTTTTGCTCAAAGTCCTATTCAAACAATAAAGAAAGTCCTTCAGAAATAAGCGCAGGTGAATCCTGCCCCTCAACTTCTATGACATTCTCGCTGGTGAAAAGAACACCGCCGGCTTTTGGCGCGGCAGAGATAAGTTTGGAGCGCAGACGCACTTTGGAATCAACCGCGACCATACCCGTAAAACGCAATTTATTAAGCCCATAATTAATGCCGCGCGAAACGCTTTTAACACCACTTATCTCGCCACTTAATTTAGGCAATAAAGCTAATGTCAAAAAACCATGTGCGATGGTTGGCATATTTAGTTCCCTCTGGGTGCGTTCGCCGTCTAGGTGAATCCACTGGTGGTCGCCTGTTGCTTCCGCAAACATATTGATGCGGTCTTGGTCTATTTTCATCCAGTCGCTGACACCAATTTCATTGCCAACTTCCTTTTCATATTCGGCTAGGTTTTCAAATATACGCATAATGTAGTCTCCTTTTTTGTTAAACGATTTTTTGTTAAACGATTTTAGAGTCTTGATTGCCCCAATAGCGGTCGCGTAGCAACCTTTTATATAATTTACCTGTGGGGTGTCGTGGTAATTCTTGATCAAAGTCTATGGAGCGAGGGCATTTTATTGCTGACAAATGCTCTTTACAAAAGGCGATGAGTTCTTCTTCTAGTGCCGCGCCGCTATCGCCCCAATTTGCGGGTTGGACAACGGCTTTTACTTCTTCGCCAAAGTCTTCATTCGGGATACCGAAAACCGCAACATCGGTAATCTTCGGGTGTGTGATGAGTAAATTCTCTGTTTCTTGTGGGTAGATATTAACGCCGCCAGAAATAATCATAAAGGCTTTGCGGTCGGTGAGATAAAGATAGCCATCCGCATCTAACTTGCCAACATCACCAAGCGTAGACCAATGCGCATATTCGGGGTGGCGACTTTCGGCTGTCTTTTTAGGATCGTTATAATATTCAAAAGCAACGCTATTGGGGTCCCCTTCAAAATAGATAGTGCCCGCCTCGCCTGTGGGGAGTTCGCGCCCCTGCTCATCGCAAATACGGACAATGCCCATCAAAGCCTTACCAACAGAACCGATATGCGCCAACCACTCCTCCGAATTCAAACAAGTGAAACCATTGCCCTCGCTACCTGCATAATATTCATAAACGACAGGACCCCACCATTCTATCAATTGCTGTTTAATAGGAATAGGGCAGGGCGCCGCCGCATGAACCGCAACTTGCATAGACGAAACATCATATTTATCGCGCACCTCTTGCGGTAGTTTCAACATACGCACAAACATTGTGGGAACCCATTGACTATGCGTGGGTTTGTATTGCTCTATATATTGAAGAGATTCTTCGGCATCAAAGTTTTCCATAATAATACAAGTGCCACCTAATGCTTGCACCGCTAAATTATAACGCAAAGGTGCCGCATGATAAAGCGGCGCTGGCGATAAATAAAGTGTATCCTCCGTGAAGTGGAAAACACCCAGCAATAATTGCACCAGAGTATCCACTTCCTCTATGGCACCCATCGGCAGAGCACGGCGAATACCCTTTGGTCTGCCAGTCGTGCCAGACGAATAAAGCATATCCAAACCCTTGCTCTCATCTGTTATCGGGGTGGTTGGTTGCGCATCACGCACGGCTAGATAATCCTCATAGCCATCAATCGCCCCATCCAACATAATGCGGCTGATGGTATCGGGTAAAAGTGTGTGTAATTCTGCTGCCGTATCCTTCATATAATGAGAGGTGAAAAGAATCTTTGCTCCACAATCACCAATGATATATTCCGCCTCGCTTGCCGTCAGGCGAGAGGAAATCGCCGTGAAATATAATCCCGCCCGTAAGGCTGCCCAACATAGTTCAAAATAATTGACATTGTTTTCCATAAAAATGGCAATGCTATCGCCACGTTTTAGCCCGCGCGCCCTTGCCAATTGCGCCACCTGATTCGAACGTTCATCTAACTGCTTATAAGTGACAACCTCGCCACTAGCCGCCATAATAAAGGCAGGGCAATCAGGTTTATTCTGCGCGTGTATATAGGGGTGCATCCATTCCTCCCTTTCATAGATGACTTGGATAGAGTATAATGCTATAAATGCAATTGACAAGCCTATTGGGGAGGAAATTATGTCCAAATACGAACAAATCAAGACCGAAATAGTAGAAGACGGCTTATTCATTATTACATTATGCCGCCCCGAAGTGATGAACGCTTTCACCGCACGTATGATGCACGAACTATGCGAGGCATTTGATAGTGCCGACGCAGACGATAATGTGCGCGCCATCATCGTTACAGGCGATGGCGACCGCGCCTTTTGTGCAGGCGCAGATTTATCGGGTGGGGGAGACACATTCAACTATGAAAAACGACAAGACCAAGCCGCAAAGAAAACAGCCGTCCGTGATGACGGCAGCATTGATTGGTCTGACGCAGGGGTTCGCGATAGTGGCGGCAAACTATCGTTGCGCATATATGAAAGCGTCAAACCTGTTATCGCCGCCGTCAATGGTGCAGCAGTAGGCATTGGGGCGACAATGCAATTGCCTATGGATATTCGCATCGCCTCTGAAAATGCCAGATTCGGTTTCGTATTCTCGCGCCGCGGGGTTGTCCCTGAAGCATGCTCTAGCTGGTTTTTGCCGCGCTTGGTGGGTATCTCGCAAGCCCTGCAATGGTGCTATACGGGCAAAGTATTCAACGCAGACGAAGCCTTGCGTGGCGGTCTCATAAGTGAAATCACCCCCAAAGGAAAAGTATTAGAGCGCGCCAAAGAAATCGCTAGAGAAATGACAAAAGGCACAGCACCAATATCCGTTACCCTTAGTCGGCAAATGCTGTGGCGTATGCTCGGCGCTGACCACCCGATGGAAGCCCATAAAGTGGATAGCAAAGCCATATACGGATTAGGGCGTATGCCAGACGCAAAAGAAGGCGTGACATCTTTTCTGGAAAAACGCGAACCCGAATTCTCTGATAGTCCGGCGCGCGATATTCCCGATTTTTATCCTTGGTGGGACGAACGCAAATATAAATAATCAAACTTCATCGGGGTGGCGTGTTACACGGCGCAAATCCGTGAAGAAAAACATCCAGATAAGAAATAGCATCATCGCCGCAGAAAATATCATGACAGAAGTTTGGGCGCCAAATTTTTCTGACACCAAACCTGTGGTTAAAGCACCAAAAGGCATGCCGCCTAAA
>JAAOIL010000086.1 GCA_015163825.1 Alphaproteobacteria bacterium
CAGTTCTATGCGCCAACTCATTTCGCCATCATAGTCGCCCAGATATTGCAGTTCAGCGATAGCGAATTGACCAAGTATTTTACCATAAGAGGGCAAAATGATTTCCATATTGAGATGCCCCCCCGAAAAAAACAATTCGCGAAACATAAGATCTGAGGCGGCATTGCTGAACAAGCCTTGTCCTTGCAAATTCATATCACGCATACCACTTTCGGCGAGGAAAGTGCGCCACCTGCTAGCACTATCGGCGCTGCTTGTATCAATCGGGTTAGCGTTAAACGTTAAAGATTGGGTGCGCAACCCCGCCACCGTTTCATAAGGAAAACGAGAATCCTTGCGCATTTTCAAAAGAAGGGCACTGCCTGTTTGTACGGTCATAAAAATATCTCCTATTGGGTAAGAGCCGTGAAAGTGATTTGTGTACGCCATGCCCGCGCGGCATTATCCACCGCGGCGGTTATGGTTTCTGCCTCAAAGCGGATAATGGTGATGGCTTGTGTGGTGGGCAGAGTTTCAAATTGGGCGAGCACATCTGCTGTTAGCACGGCTGCATCTTTTGGCGATTGCACAGGCGACCAAACCGAAAACTCTATTTCATGGGCGACTAGATTTAAGACTTTATCGCGCATTGTGCTTTGCAAAGCATCAAATGAAAAGAAGGGCATTGCTCGTGCCTTATCCATCATCGGTGCGAAATGCGCTGCCAATGGTTCATTGCTTGCTAAATGGGCAAACAATGTTTCTTGTAAGATTTGTCCTGATTTAATCATGAGGATTCATTGCCTCCCAATAAACGTCTTTCTTCGCAAACACATGACAACCAGCGATTATGATTGCCGATATTATCAATGCTATGGATATCCAGAACACGTGTGCCATTGCGAAAGCGCATACCGACATCCACCAAAGCGGCATAACGCAACCGCACTTCGTGGGTGGCGAGGGATTCATCAACACCACTGCGCACCGATAAGCGTCCGCGTAAAGTGCGCACCCGAACCCAAAGTTCCGTTTTATGCACCCAGACTTGCCGACCCTCACGGATTTGCGCCTCTTCTAATTCGTATGTTTGCAAACGCATGAGAGACTATATCCTCATCAAACGATGTGGCTCTATGAGCGTGCGCACTTGTGGGGGGATAGCGTTTTCGGGGCGATGCGCATTCCAATCATTCATATCATACCAATGCGCGGCAAGCGTTTTTACTGCGAGGCGCAACGGCTCTGGCACATCATCGGGCGCCCCAAAACCCGCTTCTATCTCAATCTGGATTCCATAATGGCTTTGGCGTGGGCGTGGCAAGTCTCGCCATTGTGCGAACACCAATGCCGGACGAGCCCCCGCCTCCAACCGATACAGGCTAGACTCTATCACTGCCGCCCCCTCCCCGACAATACGAATAGCCACAACAGAGCGCACAGGATAATGCGGCAATGATAATGCCCCATCGCTATGTTCCCAATCGTTCAAGAGTAGATTCCAACTTTGCGTTATCAATCGCAATCCCGACCGCGCTTCCACCGTCATACGCGCCGAACTGATGAGACTTTGTAGTAAAGCCTCATCAGCCTCTTGCGCATGTAAATAGTCGCGCAGCGCATCAACCGATATCGGCTCTTGCGCCGGTGCTTCGTGTAAAATGCTAATCATGATATTAAGCAGAAAGCTGAACGAAACGCAGCGCTGTCGGATTAACAACATTACCACCAACACGGCGCGACACATAGAATACGATATTCGGTTTGTCGCTATAAGGATCGCGTGTGAAATGTGTTGTTTGTCGTTCAGCAATGGCATAGCCGCTTTTGAAATCACCAAAGCAGATTGGCTTAGCATTTAGTCCAAAGTTAGGCATATGCGACTCTTCATAGATAGGGTAGCCAAGCAATGTGGCGCTCGTTCCTTGTTCCAATCCTGGTGTCCATAAATAGCGACCATCATTGTCTTTGATTTTACGCAACTCGGATTGTGCTGCTTTATTCATAAGCCATGAGGCGTTGCCGCTATAAGGCGCTTCTAACCCGAAGGCGAACTCCATTAAATAATCAGCCCCCGCCGTGCCAGTTGGCAATTTGCCATTGACACCGCTTTTGCGTGAATACAGAGAATTGGAGGTCGCACTATAGGTTGTGCTGGTTGCGTGATAGGCAATCCCGCCCGGTTGTGTTAAACCAGACCCTAAAATAAATGCTCGTCCTTCTGTTTCTGCAAAAGCCTGCGCCATAGAAGAGACAATCCATGCTTCAATATCAATTGCCGTATCATCAAGGAATTGTTGCGTTGCGGTTAGGTTAAAGTAAATCTCGTCCAAACGAATATCCACTTTTTTGAAATCGCCATCACCTGTATCGGAGCGTGCTGATTCTTCCCCCGCCCATCGCGCCGCCATAGCAGAACTGGCGCGGACATAATGGAGTGTATCGCCAACGCCCATCACCACCACATTCGCCAACTGACGCATTGCGGATTGCTTCTGGATTTGCGAATCTAAATCTGTGTAAACAACTTCGGGAACGAGATAACCACCATCGGTAGTAGGATTTTTGCGTAATGTTTTCGCTTCTGTTTCACGCAAAGCCTGATCGTTGCCGCTGCGAACATAATCTACGAAGGCGGCACGGGTTTCGTGCTGTGCATCATCAATATCTGCCGCTAGGGGTGGGCGTTGCAAGGCAACATTCAGATTAGATAGATGCGTATTGATGCGCTCCACCTTTTCCTCCAATAACACATCGGCACTATCGCGTTTTTCTATTTCGGTTAGGCGGTCATCATTGGCTTGCTTGAACTCCTCAAAGTTTCGCATGAGGTCTTCAAACAGACGCCGAGATTCCCCCTCGTCTGATAAATTTGTTAAAGCTGCGGTTTCTAATTCCATGATATTTCCTTTCAAGTTTTGTTTTTGTCTAGTGATTTAAATTTTGTAATTTTTGCCTGTGGTTGCATAGGCAAGGTGACGATTGACACTTCAACTAACTCAACTGACTGCAAATGACGGCGCACACGTCCGCGTCCTCGTTCGCTTTCAATGGCGCGAAAGCCGATAGACAGCCCGTCCAACGCACCATTGATAATGAGGGAAGCCGTTTCCTTCGCCAATTGCACATGCGGCGCGAGATAACCTTCCACCCATAATCCGTATGGGGTTTCTTCTATTTTTTGCCACCGCCCTATAGGGCGCGTGAGGTCGTGCTGGTAGAGCATTTTGACATCATGCGGATTCGTTTTTTGTAATGTTTGTGCAAAGGCACCACGCATAACGATATCGCCAGATAAATCTGGTGTGCCGAACACACTGGCATAGCCACAAATAATACCGCTCATTGCGACACCTCTTTTTCGCGTGTTTCATCAAGGGGTGGCAGCCCTACAAGGCTGCGTTTTTCATTACGTGTTAAGAATTGCGCTTTGTTCAATTTCTGCCAGAGCCGTTGCCGCTCTTCCGACAAAGCGGGAATATCATCTAGTTGCATGGCGAGGTTTGTGTCGCCTTCGCAAATATGTTGTCCCAGTTTTGCGGTGATGCGTTCGGCGAGCGGCAATATCGTTTGTCGCCAAAAAGCCCGATTGGCTTCGGCATAATTGGCATAAGTATTATCACCCGGTATCCCTAACAACATAGGTGGCACACCAAATGCCAAAGCAATATCGCGTGCCGCAGAATGTTTAGCGGCGATAAAATCCATATCTTGGGGGGAGAGGCTAATGCTGCTCCAGTCCAAGCCCCCTTCTAATAAGAGCGGGCGACCAGCATTTTGTGCCCCTTGAAAATTTGTTTCCAATTCTTCTTTCAAACGTTTGAATTGTTCGTCCGTCAGGTGCGAACTGCCATCTTGTCCGCGATAAACCAACGCCCCCGAAGGACGCGCCGCATTATCAAACAAAGATTGGTTCCAACTATTGGCAGCATTATGAATGTTGATGGCTTGGGTGGCGGCTTCCATCGGGCTTAAGCCGTAATGGTCGTCCTGCGGATGGAATAGGCGAAAATGTAAAATAGGGGTGGGGATTTTTGATTGATCAAAGCGAATGGTTTTACCACCAACACTATAATCATAAAACTGCGCCCAACCCGTGCGAGACGGAATAAGGCGCATTCTATCGGGGCGCAAACTATAAAGTCCCCCGATAGTGTCGTCGGCATTGGCGACAACTTCCAAATAGGCATTGCCGTGTAATAATAAATAAGCGTAAAGCGATTCCAATAATTCCCCACCGCTTTGCGTAGGGTTTGGTCGTTTTAATATGTTGGCAATTTTATTGCTGCCCACTGCATTGCTACCCACTGCTATGCCATTTTCACATATTGCGAGGGGGATAGAGGCGCAGGCTTCTGACACCATACGCACGCACCGATACACAACAGGATTACGCCTGAAGCCTTTTTCTATCCGCGCCCCAAATCCCATAGATGAAAAAGCACCGCTATCTTGAAATGTTGCGGCACGATAGGGGGGCGCAAACTGGTGCGAACTAGGATTATGCGCGGTGCGTTTTTCCACAGGGGAACGCAACCGTTTTAATACGGGGTCAAAAAGCAAAACATATCTCCTTTAATGATTAAAGCCGCTTGATTGTTGGGGCGGGTCTTTGTTTGGTGAGCAACAGCAACCAGCTGATGCCCCAGACGAGTGCATCTAAGCGATCGGGGCTTGCGCCATGACCGCTATAGGCACATAATTCTTCTTCTAATTCTTCTGCTCTGCCGACATGAAATACGAGACCGCGTTCATAAAGAGCAGCGACAGGTTCTGCGCGTAACATTTTACCTTTTACGGCGCGCACAGGTTTGAAGTTAATTTCTGGGGCTTCACGCAAAACGATTTCACGCACCAACTCCCCCCCTTGATTAACTTCGGCGACTAACGCATCGGCAGAAAATTCCGTATAGACATCACGCACACGTCGCGACCACCCTGTCGGGCTTAAGCCCTGCACAGAACGATCGCCCAATACATAAGCGCAACCATCGGCACCCAAACCAATCACAACAATGCCACAGGCATCGGCTTTTGGTCCCGAACTAGCGGGGGGATCTAGTGCCACCACACATTGCACCAAATCAGGGGCGCGGGCACATCTTTGTCTATCCAACAAAGAATGGCTCCATAAAGCGTGGCTGACATCTTCTAGCAATTGTGCTTCTAATTCTTGCCGCCCCAAACGTGTGCCCTTATAACGCCCCACAATATCTTCAAGAAAATTCGGCGCTAGATTAGCGCGATTATCTTCTGTCGTTGAACGTGTCACGACACATTTCGGGTCTCCCAATAGGCGTTTCACCAATAATGTCGGGCGGGGTGTTGTCGTTACCACTTGGCGTGGCATACGCCCCAAGCGCAAACCAAATTGCAACATATCCCATGTTTTTTCATCATAACGCCATTTGGCAAGTTCATCACACCATGCGCCATCAAATTGCGGACCACGCAAACTATCGGGGCGTTCTGCCGAAAACAATTGCGCTTGTGCTCCATTCGGCCACACCAATAATTGACGGCTCGGTATAAACTCTGGTCTAAAATCAGGCGGGGCGATTGCCAACAAACCCGATGGTCCCTCCACCATTACGGCACGCGCCGCACCATAAGTCTCCCCCACCAAAGCAATATGGCGATAAGCGGTATCGTGATTGCTATCTTCTACACGAGCGCGAATCCATTCTGCCCCCGCTCTTGTTTTACCGGCACCGCGCCCCCCCAATAATAACCAACTCGTCCAATTGCCATCGGGTGGCAACTGGTCGGGTCTTGCCCAAAACTCCCAATGCCAATAGAGGGCGCGTAGTTCTGCATCACTTAGGGATTTCAGAAACTTCTGTCGCGTTTTCGTTTTCTGCAATCTGAGCCAAGCGATGTTCAATATCTGTGAGTAAGTCTTGCGCAGCGTGTTTTCCACCACTTTTATCCTGCTCTGTTTGTTGCTGTTTGTTTAATCTCAATAGTGCCTCCAGCGAGCGCACCAATAAGGCGACCACACGTGCATATCGTTCAAATGCTTCTGATATATCTTCAACATCGGCGGGGAGGTTTTTTTGTATAGTCTCCATTTCCTCTAGCAATGCGTCGTGCACGGCTTGCAGTTTTTCCTGATGTTGCATGATTTGATTTTGATTTTTGTTTTAGTCTCAAAAAGTATCTCTAAAAAAGCCGCTAAAAAAAGCCGCTAAAAAAAGCCGCTAAAAAAAGAGCCGCCCTCCTAAAACAGGAGACCGACTTTTGCGACACTTTTTGGACTATGACAAAACTATACAAACAAGCGACACGCTTGTCAAATATTTTTTTATATAATTCAAGGCATTAGCGTATTCTTGCGGGTATATCTTTCAAAATTCCTTTTATTTTTAAGCACTTTCGCCTTCGTCATTTTTGCAAAAAAAATCGTCCGATGAAACGAGCCGTACCCCTTCATCAGGCGACAAAATACAGACAAGCCAGATTAGTATCGGTAGGCGCGTTCTCTTTGGTTTTCTAATTCTATATCTGCGGACTCATTTGCATTGCGCGTGCGTTGTTTTTCTTTACTCAGTCCGGTGATTTGCTCTTGCACTCGGCGTTGCTTGGTGAGCAATTCTCTTTGTCGCTCTAAATCATCTAGCGAGTTTTGATCTTGCGCTTGAATACCAGCGCCAAGCGTATTCCCTAATTTACTGACAGAGCCGATGACCATTTCTTGACCTTTGATGCAATTGTGATTGGATTGAATGCGCGTTTCATTTGCGTCGGTTACAATCGCGAGGGCTGTGCCGATAGCATAATCACATGGTCGTCCCACTTGTGCGGAACTTAAAGTGCGGCTACCTTCTTGATAGATGATTTGCACCCCATCAACGAGTGTTTTATTTTTCGCAACGAGACCACCAACCGCATTCCCTGCAACACCCCCGATGAGACCGCCAGCAAGTTCATTGCCGCTATTGTTGCCAAGGGCGACCCCTGCCACAGCACCTAGCAAGCCAACCACACTTTTTGCGATTTTTTGATTATGGCTATTATCCACTTCCACTTTTGCGGGTACGATGGATAGAATTGAAATTGTTTTAACTTCTTGGCGTTGATTAACCTGCCCTGTGCTATAGACATTTGCTTGATGTCTTGCACCCGGATCTACACACGCCACTAGAAGCAGAGCGATTGCGATAATAAATGTATGTTTCATAATTAGCCTCCCAAAATGTAGGTTATAATTATTAAAAAAGAAGCGATATGTCAAGCCGATATTGACGTGCTCCCCCCATTCTGCCAGTCTAATGCGATGATAAGGTTTATATTTTTAGGGCTGGCTTTAGTCTGCTTTACGGCGCAGGTTTCTGCACTAGAGCGGGTGCGCTTTGCGACAGATTGGAAAGCCCAAGCCGAGCAAGGCGGCTTCTACCAAGCCCAAGCCTTAGGGTTTTATGAACAAGCGGGGCTTGATGTGCAAATCATTGGTGGGGGTGCGGGGGTTAATATCCCGCAATTATTGGGGGCAAAGGCGATAGAATTTGGTATGGGATCTAACAATTTTATTCCTTTCACAATGCTGGCGGCGGGAGTTCCCGCCCAAGCCGTGATGGCGGCATTTCAAAAAGACCCGCAAGTGCTTATCACGCATCGCCGCAATGATATAAAATCGCTCGCCGATATGCGTGGCAAACCAATCATGATTGCCGATGCCACGCGTAATAGTTTTTGGCTCTGGTTGAAATCACAATATGGTTTCAGCGACAAACAAATCCGTAAATACACATTTAACCTTGCGCCATTTCTTGTTGATACAAATGCAATCCAGCAGGGTTATATCACCTCCGAACCTTACTCTATTCAAAAGGCGGGGCGCGAGGCGCAAGTTTTCTTGCTGGCAGATTATAACTTCACAGGATATGCGGCGATGGTGTTGGCGCATAATGATTTAATCGCCTCTCGCCCTGATATTGTTCGGGCTTTCGTGCAAGCCTCCATCAAAGGCTGGCAGAGTTATTTGTTTGATAATCCTCGTGCTGGTAATCGCCTTATTCTTGCCGCCAACCCCGATATGACACAAGACAGATTAGACTTCGCCATAAAAGAAATTCGCACGCGTGCGCTTGCGGGTAATAAAAATGACATCGGCACAATGGACGAGGCGCGTTGGCAAAACTTTTACCAAACAATGGCGGCGCAAGGGGCGTTCCCTAAAAATCTAAACTGGCGCAATGCCTTTACATTGACGTTTATAGAATAGCGCCATGATTACCCTCACCGACATTAACTTTTCATACGAAAAAAATAGGCAAGCCTTGCATAATGTCTCTTGCACCTTTGCGGAAAATAGTTTCTCCGTGATTGTTGGTGCTTCGGGTTGTGGCAAAAGCACATTGCTGCGTTTATTGGCGGGGCTGGAAGAGCCAACAAGTGGTGCGCTTATTATGCCGCCTGCTCTTTCCACCTTTTCCACCTTTTCCACTGGCTTTGTTTTCCAAGACCCAACTTTATTGGCGTGGCGTAATGTTTATGACAACATCGCCTTACCCCTTAAAATAAAAGGATTAGATAAAACCAGCCGCCACACGCGCACACAAGAAGCCCTCGCCCTTGTTGGGCTGGCAGAACGCGCCGATGCACACCCTCGCGAATTATCAGGTGGTATGAAAATGCGCGTCTCGCTTGCCCGTGCTCTTGCCAGCCGCCCTCGCCTATTGCTTATGGACGAACCCTTCGCCGCCCTAGACGAACACACAAGGTTTCGCCTTGAAGATGATTTACGCAACTTACAACAAACGCTAAACTGCACGATTATATTTGTGACACATTCTGTTGCCCAAGCCGCTTATCTCGGCGAGCGTGTATTGGTTATGGGTGCCAGTGAAACAAACGATGAAACAGGCGATGAAACAGGCGGCAGTATAAAACACATCCTTAATCCCCCCGCACACCAACAAGACTGGCGACACAATCCCGCTTTTCATGCGGCTTGTGCAACTATCAGCGCAGCACTTGCCGAAGTGGAGGCTGCATAATGCGTTACCTTCTACCTCTACCGATAGGCTTATGTGTGTTGGCATTATGGGAAGCGGCTGTGCATTATTGGCAAGTGCCGCGCTTTTTATTACCCCCGCCTTCCGCTATCGCTGTCGCCTTGATAGACAATTTGCCTTTGTTGATGGCGGGGCTATGGACAACCCTCAACATCACCTTAATCGCTTTTGCGTGTGCGGTCATAAGTGGCGTGGGCTTTGCCACTCTATTCACACGCGCGCGTTTTATTGAACTGGCTTTTGCGCCCTATCTTGTGGCATTGCAAGTGACCCCTGTTGTGGCTATCGCCCCCCTCATTCTTATTTGGGTGGGCTTTGATAATATCAATCGGGCGTTGATTATCATCGCATGGATTATTGCTTTCTTCCCCATTACGGCTTCTAGCATTCAGGGATTGCGAAGCACCAATCGCGACCTCCACGATATGATGACGCTAGCGGGGGCAAAATGGTGGCAACGACTTCTCTATCTGGAATACCCCGCCGCCTTGCCCGCTATCCTTGCGGGGGCGAAAACATCGGGGGGGCTGGCGCTTATTGGGGCTGTCATGGCAGAGTTCGTGGCGGGCTCTGGCACCAGCACGGGGCTGGCATGGCGGATAATAGAGGCGGGCAATCGCCTTGAGATTGCGACAATGTTTGCTGCCCTCATTGTGTTGTCGCTATTGGGCATCGTCTTCTTTTACACGCTCAGTTTTATTGAGTGGTTATTGCTTCGCCGTTGGCATGATAGTTTTCAGTGAGGCAGTAAAGCGCCACTATTGACGCACAAATAAAAAAACGGCATTATACTTATATGGCTCAACACGCTTCCAAACACGCTGCCTTTCAGGCACTCACGGCTAATCGCTTGCTTGATGGCGAGGTCGTTTATTTCACAGAATCTGGAACGTGGGTAGAAGATTTTGCTGCCGCCCTTGTTGTTGAAAGTGCAAAGGCGCAAGATTTATTAACCCGTGCCACCAGTGGCGATTATGAAGCCCATATTATAGAGCCCTATTTATTTGAAGTTGCTGATGGTGTTCCCGTTAGTGTGCGCGAGATAATCCGTGCGAAGGGTCCGACAATCCATAGCCATTTCACCAAACCTTTTTCTGATAAATCCGTTTAGGCGAGAAGGATAAAATATGTATCGCTATGATGAATTTGATAATGAGATGGTGTCGGCGCGGGTTGCGCAATTCCGCGACCAAGTAGAGCGTCGCCTATCGGGGGAACTGACGGAGGATCAATTCAAACCCTTGCGTTTGATGAATGGTGTTTATCTACAACTCCATGCCTATATGTTGCGGGTGGCGATTCCTTATGGCACTTTAAGTTCTCGCCAGATGCGTATGCTGGCACATATTGCGCGTAAATATGACAGAGGCTACGGACATTTCACCACACGCCAGAACATACAATATAATTGGGTGGCGCTAGAGCGTATCCCAGATTTACTGGAGGAAATTGCCAGTGTAGAAATGCATGCTATCCAAACATCGGGCAATTGTATTCGCAATGTCACTGCCGACCAATATGCGGGTGCCATAGATGAAGAGATTGAAGACCCCCGCATTATATCGGAGATTATTCGGCAATGGTCTAGTTTCCACCCTGAGTTTTCGTTTTTGCCACGCAAGTTTAAGATTGCGGTGACGGGTCATAAAAATGATAGAGCGGCGATTAAATTGCACGACATCGGCATTGTGATTACCCGCAATGGCGAGGGTGAGGTTGGTTATGAAGTCCATGTTGGTGGTGGTCAGGGGCGCACACCTTTTATCGCAAAGAAGATGACAGATTTTGTGCCGCGCAATAAATTGCTCGCTTATTTAGAAGCGGTGATGCGTGTTTATAATATGCTTGGCAGACGCGACAATTCTTATAAGGCACGGATTAAGATATTGGTGCATGAGACAGGGGCAGATGAAATGCGCCGCCTGATAGAGGCAGAGTTCGCCAAGATAGATGCCAGCAATATGCTAACGCTACCCGATAAAGAAGCGCAAAGGATTATGGCATATTTTGCGCCCCCTGCTTATGAGACAGCGCTCGCGACAAGCGATATATTGCAAGCCGCGCAAAGTGCCAACAAAGATTTTACGCATTGGTGTGCGACCAATGTGGTTAGCCATAGTCAAACTGGTTATGCCATTGTTAATATCTCCCTCAAGCCGATAGGGGGTATTCCGGGCGATGCCACCGACACCCAGATGGAGGCGATTGCTGATTGCGCTGCCACCTATTCCCATGATGAAATCCGTGTCACGCATGAACAAAATCTAGTCTTGCCTCATGTGCGCCTTGATGATGTCAAAGCGGTTTATGATGCCCTTGTCCCTCACGATCTTGCGACTCCCAATCTTGGGCTTATTAGTGATAGCATTGCGTGTCCGGGTCTTGATTATTGCAACCTTGCGAATGCGCGCTCTATTCCTTTGGCGCAAGATATATCCACACGCTTTGCAGATTTACACCGCCAACACGATATTGGGGAGTTAAAGATAAAAATATCGGGCTGCATCAATGCGTGCGGACACCACCATGTCGGGCATATCGGCATATTGGGCGTTGATAAAAAAGGCACAGAGTTTTATCAAATCACATTGGGGGGGGCGGCAGATGAAAACGCCTCACTTGGCGACATCACAGGACCCGCCTTCACAGAAGATAAAGTTGTAGATGCCATAGAGAATTTAGTAGACACCTATATGAACATCCGCACCAGTGCTGATGAGCGTTTTATAGATACCTATCGCCGTGTCGGTATGCCCCCTTTTAAGGAGCGTTTATATGCCGACTAAACACCTCATCATTGATGGCGCAACGGCGAGCGACCAATGGCAAACCATTGCAGATGACATTTCTTTTGATGGCACCCTTGATGAAGCAACATTAGACGGCAAGGGTGCGATTATCTCTCTGGCACGATTAGAAGCAGAAGCAGACACTTTACGCCAACGCAACACCCCTATCGGTGTTATTTTACGGGCGGGCGAAAAAGTCGGGGAAGACCCACACCGCCTTGCCCCTTTTCTTGATATGCTTTCACTGGTGGCGATAGAGTTCCCTGTCTACCGCAACGGGCGCGGGTTTTCTGCGGCACGGATATTACGCGAACAATATAATTATAAAGGCGAGTTACGCGCGACAGGCGATGTCTTATACGACCAATGGCAGTTTATGCATCGCTGTGGCATCAATGCTTACGAGATTGATGGCGATATCCCCCTCGCGACATTTACAAAAGCCATGGATTCTTTGCCCGATGCCTATCAACCAGCAGGGGACGATAAGCGGGGCATTTTATGGCGCCGCTCTTAAGCCGCTAGTGCCATCTATTGCCACCCCCTAATTTCCCCCTTAATTCCACTGACCTTCTATTTTTTCTTCTAAAAAGTGTCGCCCCAATTTATCTTCTATTTCAACGATCCAAATATCAGGATCGCGCGTTATTTCTCTTTGCAATAGGGATTCTATTTCTGCATCTTGTGTTTGCGGCGATGCCATAACACGCCACCCTCGTATGCCGTCCATAAAAGTAAAGAGCGTCAATAATCCAGAATGCCCTGCCAAATCATTAACACGAACGAATATCCCCCCGGCATCATCATCGCCATGGCGCACAACAAATGCTGCCGCCTGCGCTCCATAGGCACGGCGGATAAGGGCTTGCACATATATTCCTGCTTTTAATCGCCA
>JAAOIL010000087.1 GCA_015163825.1 Alphaproteobacteria bacterium
AGCCAAATATGCCGCTCAGCGCGAGCGCAGTATCGGTTTGGGTGTTATGGGTTTTCACTCTTTCTTGCAAGCCAATATGGTAGAGTGGGAATCTGTGGCGGCACGCTCTTGGAACAAGCGCATTTTCACGCATATAAAAGGACAGGTTGATATAGCCTCGCATGTGCTGGCAGAAGAGCGCGGTCCTTGCCCCGATGCTGCCGAATGCGGCATGAAAGAGCGCTTTTCCAACAAGACGGCAATAGCACCGACCGCTTCTATTTCCATTATTTGCGGTGGCACCAGTCCGGGCATAGAGCCGATAGCGGCAAATAGTTTCACGCATAAAACCCTATCGGGTTCGTTCAATGTCCGCAATGTGCAATTGCTAAAACTGCTAGAGGAAAAAGGCAAAAACACAGATGATGTCTGGTCAAGCATTGTCACTTCGGGTGGTTCGGTTCAGCATTTAGATTTTATGAGCGCGCATGAAAAACGTGTTTTCAAAACCGCTTTTGAGATAGATCAAATCTGGCTGATTGATTTAGCGGGGCAACGCGCCCCCTTAATAGACCAAGCGCAATCGCTCAATCTATTCTTACCAGCCGACATCCATAAGCGTGATTTACACCAATTGCATTATCAGGCTTGGAAACGTGGTGTCAAAAGCCTTTACTATTGCCGTTCGCTTTCCCTGCAAAGGGCAGAGAGTGGGGTAGGGAATGGCGTCGCCAGTAAAATAAAAATCGCGCCCCCTCCCACCGCCCCCGCCGCAGGCGCCACTACAGACTATGAAGAATGTTTATCCTGCCAGTAATGGCACATCAATAAAGGAACGCTTATGTCATTATTAGAAGAACGTATTGTCTATAAACCCTTTCGCTACCCTTGGGCTTATGAGGCGTGGTTGGCACAGCAACGCATCCATTGGCTACCAGAGGAGGTGCCATTGGCGGAAGATGTCAAAGATTGGCAGAAAAAGCTCACGCAATCAGAACGCAATCTGCTCACCCAGATATTCAGGTTTTTTGTGCAAGCCGATGTTGAGGTAAATAATTGTTATATGAAGCATTATTCGCAAGTCTTCAAACCGACAGAAGTGCAGATGATGTTAGCGGCATTTTCTAATATGGAGACCGTTCATGTGGCGGCTTATTCGCACCTGCTAGACACCATAGGCATGCCCGAGGCGGAATATGAAGCCTTTATGAAATATGGCGCGATGAAAGACAAATATGATTATATGCAAAAATGGGGTGTCAGCACCGATGCTGATATTGCCAAAACATTGGCGGTGTTCGGGGCTTTCACGGAGGGCTTGCAACTTTTTGCTTCCTTTGCGATTTTGCTTAACTTCCCGCGCTTTAATAAGATGAAGGGTATGGGGCAGATTATCACATGGTCGGTGCGCGATGAAAGTCTGCATACTTTGTCTATCATCCGCTTGTTCAATACATTTGTGCAAGAGAAGCCAGAAATCTGGACGGCAGAATTGCAAGCCGATATTGTTGATGCGTGTCGCACCATCATCAAGCACGAGGATGCGTTCATAGATCTAGCCTTTGAGATGGGCGGTGTTGAAGGGCTAGAGGCTGCGGAAATCAAACAATATATCCGCTATATTGGCGACCGCCGCCTCCAGCAGCTCAATCTTGAACCCATTTATGACACAGATAAAAACCCGATCCCTTGGATGGATGAGATATTAAATGGCGTTGAACACATGAACTTTTTTGAGGGTCGTGCCACCGAATATACCAAAGCCGCCACCGCTGGCACTTGGGACGAGGCTTTTGTTTAACAAATAAAAACTTATCCCCGCGTCCCCCGCCTTGTCTATAATGGCGGTCTTATGTTTAACTTTCTTGGAACCCCCGCCGCAGCCCCGATAGAGGCACTCGGCAATGTGCTTGACGCACTTTTCACATCAGATAAAGAACGTCTTGATAAAAAAGCTGTGTTGGCGCGTATAGCGCAACAACCGCAATTGGTGCAGAGCGAGATAAATAAAATAGAGGCGGCACATAAAAGCCTATTCGTGGCGGGGTGGCGTCCTTTTATTGGTTGGGTTTGTGGGGCGGCATTGCTTTATCATTTTATTTTCCGCGACATTATGATTTGGGTCATTAACATAGCGGGGGCGGCGGTTGTGCATCCGCCGCTTATCCAGATAGAGACTTTGAGCACAATTCTTTATGCGCTTTTGGGGCTTGGTGGTTTGCGCACATTTGAGAAACTACAGGGGCGCACCCGTTAGATAATGGTGCTGCCGGAGAGAATCGAACTCTCGGCCTCTCCCTTACCAAGGGAGTGCTCTACCTCTGAGCTACGGCAGCGTATGATTTACTCCTACTCATTTAGATTCTCTATTTGCCTTTTTTTTTGTCCCAGCGCAAGCAAGATATACCAGCGCAAGCAAGATATAGAGAGCAAGCCGATATTGCTGTTTGACTATAAAGCGGGTCAGTGGCAAATAAGAGATATGAGAAGACCACCACCACGCCTAACCAATAAACCCCCTAATAAGGGAGTCAAGCAGGCGCCGCCTGTGCCGTCAAAGGCGCGGCAGCAACGCTCGGCATCGGCATTGCGTGATAACTTGCACCGCCGAAAGAACAATAGCGAAGCAAAAAAGAGTGAGGATAATGGATAATATCCTCATAGAAGGCGGTGTGCCGCTAAAGGGCGCCCTGCCGATTTCGGGTTCAAAAAATGCGGTGTTGCCGCTTATGGTGGCAGCCCTTTTAAGCGACGAGGCTCTGATATTGCAAGGCACACCCCGTCTGGCGGATACCCTCCACCTCGCCCATGTTTTGCGTGAATTAGGCGCAGAGGTAGAAGCCTTTGGCGAGGCGCGAGATGAGGGTTTGCGGGTGCAGGTGCGTGAGATTACCTCAACACGAGCGCCTTATGAATTGGTCAAAAAGATGCGCGCTAGTTTCTGGGTGTTAGGACCATTACTGGCACGGGCGGGGCAAGCCCAAGTCTCGCTCCCTGGCGGCTGTGCTATCGGCACCCGACCGGTGGATTTATATTTGCAAGGCTTGCGCCTTATGGGGGCGCAACTGGATATGGAGAATGGCTATGTCATCGCCAGTGCCAAAAATGGCTTGCGCGGTGCCCAGATTGATTTACCTTTTATCTCGGTTGGGGCAACCCATGTGTTGATGCAAGCGGCAAGTTTGGCAGATGGCGAAACTTGCATCACCAATGCGGCAGCAGAACCCGAAGTGATAGATGTCGGTCAATGCCTACAATTAATGGGGGCGCAGATAGAAGGGCTTGGCACCAACACCATAAGAATAAAGGGTGTGTCTCGCCTTCGCGGGGCGACTTATCGTGTGGCGCGCGACCGCATAGAGGCGGGGGCGTTTGCGCTGGCGATAGCGGCAAGCGGCGGTGATGCCCAGCTCATGGGGGTCAATGCCGATATTCTAGGTTCGCTGCGTCCGGTATTAGAAACCATCGGTGTCGCTATAGAGGCACAAGAAAATTCTTTACGCATCATAGGGCAACAAGACAGATTAACCGCCACCTCTATCAGCACCGCACCCTATCCGGGTTTTGCCACAGATTTACAAGCGCCCTTTATGGGGGTTATGTGTTGTGCGCAGGGTGAAAGTCAAATCCGCGAAACCATATTTGAGAACCGCTTTATGCATGTGCAAGAACTGGTGCGTATGGGGGCGAATATCACATTGCATGGCGACACGGCGCGGGTGCGGGGTGTGGCGCAATTGCAAGCGGCGCCGGTTATGGCAACAGATTTGCGCGCTTCAATCGCGCTTGTCATAGCGGGGTTAGCGGCGCAAGGCACAACGCGTATCGGGCGGGTTTATCACCTTGATAGAGGCTATGAACGGCTAGAGGAAAAACTATCACAATGCGGGGCGCGCATTTGGCGGGAGCGTGACTCATGACGGGCTTAAAATTATATGGCAGAGACAAAGATGATGTAGCGATTATCTCGTCTTATATGCAAGATGCACTTTTGCGCTCATCGGATATGACCCGCCTTGCCTCGCCGCCTCGTTTTGTGGCGATGGGTTCGCGCTTTTGTTGGGAGGCGACAGACAAACCACAAAGAGTGCGCACGGCTTTACAAATCGGCAATGTCAGTGCTATGCGCACCAAACATATAGAGCGTGCTAAAAGCCCGCAGATTTTATCGCTTTTATCGCTTAATTTTGATGAGACAGATGCCCCCGCAGGCACGCTCACGCTTATTTTCGCAGGCGGCGCAGAAATAAGCGTGTGCGTTGAGGCTTGCGAAATCATTATGGAAGATGTAAGCGAAGCATGGAATGTGCGTTCACGCCCCGAACATAAGGACGTGCGTTCACGCCCCGAACATAAGGACGTGCGTTCACGCCCTAAACATAAAACGGAATAGATATTATGCCAGAATCTTTACGCCTATCATTTCGCGATGCTGATTTTACCAGCAGATTTGAAGCCTTTGTGCATCAAACCCGTGCGCCTGAAAATGATGTGGCAGCACGTGTCAGCACCATCATAAAAGATGTGCGCACAAAAGGCGATGCGGCAGTGTTGGCACTCACCAAACAATATGACAGACAAGATTTAACACCCGCAACAATGCGCGTCCCGCAAAGCGAAATAGAAAAAGCG
>JAAOIL010000088.1 GCA_015163825.1 Alphaproteobacteria bacterium
CGCCAAAATAGGGCTGCCCGAAGCATGCGTCCAAATGGTTCCGACCAGCGACCGAAAAGCCGTCGGGCATCTATTGCAAGGATTGAACGGACAAATAGATGTCATCGTGCCACGCGGCGGACGCGGACTCGTCGAACGCGTGCAACAAGATGCGCGCGTGCCCGTCTTTTCTCATCTGGAAGGGATATGTCATGTCTATGTGCATGAACAAGCCGATGTTAAAATGGCACACGATATTGTCATCAATGCCAAAATGCGCCGCACCGGTATTTGTGGCGCCGCCGAAAATCTGCTGATTGATAAAAAATGGGGCACCGATAATATCGCCGCTCTGCTTGCCGCCTTGGCGGACGCCGGCTGCGAAGTGCGAGGCGATGATGCCGCATGTGCCGCCAATACAAAAGTCATCGCCGCCATTGAAGCCGATTGGGCGACAGAATATCTGGATGCCATACTCTCTGTGCGCGTGATTGACACCATTGACGATGCCATAGCCCATATTGCGCATTATGGCTCGGCACATACCGAAGCGATTATCACAAATGATGATGCCGCCGCGACAGATTTTCTCAATCGGGTCGATAGTGCCATTGTTATGCATAATTGCTCTACCCAATTTGCCGATGGCGGCGAGTTCGGTATGGGCGCCGAAATCGGCATTGCCACAGGACGCTTCCATGCCCGAGGGCCCGTCGGGCTGGAGCAACTGACATCGTTCAAATATGTTGTTAAAGGGAACGGACAAACGCGCCCCAAATAAGGGTGGTTTGTTATAATATGAATTCCTTTGCTTTACCGATAGGGGGGCATAAACGGGTGGCTCTTATGGGGGGTAGTTTTGACCCCGCCCATAAAGGACATGTGCTGGTCGCCCAAAATGCTATTTGCGCTTTGCGCCTTGACTATGTGGTGTGGTTGGTGGCGCAGCAAAATCCCCTCAAACAAAAACGCCCCGCCTCTATGGAAAAGCGGCTTCGCCAAGCAAAGGCGCTCGCCACCCACCCGAAAATAAAAGTGATTGGTGACCCCCATATCTATGCCATTGATACTTGTCGGGCATGGATTGCCCACTATCCGCAATGCCATTTTGTCTGGCTTATGGGCACAGATAATTGGTGTCAGTTTCATCGCTGGCGAGGCTGGCACGATATGATGCACCAAATACCCATCGCTATTTATCCCCGCCCCCATACGATATTGGCGAGTATGAATAGTGTCGCCGCCCAACGATTTGCCAATTATCGTGTGCCGCCAGATGAAATGGCACAGCTCTCTATAAGTAATAAAAGCCCTGCATGGGCTTTGCTGACAGGTAAAACCAGTGCGCTTGCCTCCCAAGGTTTGCGCTAAACCTGCCGCCCCAGACTTGCCCCCCAAGACTTGCAAAAAATTGAGGTCTTGTGTATAGCCATAAGATAGCCATGAAATAAGGAACCAGACCATCTTAAAAGAAAATATGAACCCCGATGCCCATGCCGAACCAGCGCCCGATGAATTGTGCGCTCTTATTTGTGCCGGGCTGGATGATGATTTGGCACAAGACATCACGCAACTTGATCTCGCCGAGAGAACCTCTATCGCCGATTATATGGTGATTGCCACAGGGCGCTCCGCGCGCCATGTCGGGGCGTTGGCAGACCATTTAAGCGAGCGTCTCAAAAAAGCGGGCTTGCGCGATATTCGTATGGAAGGCAAACAACAAGGGGATTGGGTGTTGGTTGATGCGGGTCATGTTATCGTGCATTTATTCCGCGCGGAAATACGCACTCATTATGATTTAGAAAAATTATGGACCACACCCTATCAGGATCAAAATCAAACCGCCGCACTTACCACAGACGAGTCCGAAACACATCTATAATACGCACACATAATACGCACACATAATACGTTTATAATTTTGGCAAACAATTATGATGAAACTTTGTATCACGGCGATTGGTAGCATAAGCGGGGCAGAGGCAGAGCTTATCCGCACCTATACCCCGCGCATTAAACAAGCGGGGCGACAGATTGGGTTGGATGCGCCCCATCTTACAGAATTAAAAACACATCAATCTTTGCATGATAGTCTGGCGGCAATGCCCGCCCCTTTGATTATTGCCCTTGATGAAAAAGGCGAACACCTGACCAGTCGGGCTTTTGCCAACAAAATTCAAAATTGGACGACAAGTGGTAAGTCGCATTTATGTTTTTTGATTGGCGGCGCTGATGGCTTGCCCGATACTATAAAGAGGGACGCCACCACAAGCATAAGTCTGAGTGCCATGACATTGCCGCATATGTTGGCGCGGGTGTTTTTATACGAGCAATTATGGCGGGCTCTGTCTATAATAACGCATCATCCTTATCACAGAGATTAAAAAAGATTAAAGAGAGA
>JAAOIL010000089.1 GCA_015163825.1 Alphaproteobacteria bacterium
AAGAATATGACAGCCAAGCAATTGGCAGATGCCAAAGACAGGGCGGATAACTTTTTCGCCACGCACTAGGCGGCATATTTCATTTAATAACCTGCTCTGGCGAAGCCGTCTTGTAAATCGGCGATGAGGTCGTCTTTATTTTCTAGCCCGATATTGAGGCGTAGATATTGCCCGCCTGTATCAAAGCGGTCGGGGTTGATAGAGCGGTTTATGGCACACGGCACTATCAGGCTTTCATAGCCACCCCAACTATAGCCCATAGAGAAATGCGCCATATCATCTAGCATTGCCGCTAATTGCGCTTCCGTGCAGGGGTCTAGTTCAATGGAGAACAAGCCTGCCGCGCCTTCAAAATCTCGTTTCCATAAATCGTGCCCTTGTGCATCGGGCAAAGCGGGGAATAATACCCGCCGCACGAAAGATAAACCCTGCAACCATTGCGCAATGGCGAGGGCGGTGGTCTCGTGTTTTTCTAGCCGTGTCGGTAGGGTGCGCAAACCGCGCAACGCCAGATATATATCGTCGGGGGCGGCACAGATGCCAAGTTGTCTATGGATATCACGCACGGCTTCTATGGTTTCGGCATTGGCAGTAATCACACCGAGCAAAGCATCGGAATGCCCGACAATATATTTCGTGGCGGCAGTGGCAGAAATATCTAGCCCATGCGCAAAGGGCTTGAAGTTAATGCACGACCCCCAAGTATTATCAATCGCGGTTTTGATATTGTGTTGCTTCGCCACCGCACACAAAGCGGGAATATCTTGCACTTCAAAGGTGTGCGAACCCGGACTTTCTGTAAATATAAGCGATGTATTGGGGCGAATGTGTGTGGCAATATCTGCGCCGATAAGGGGGTCGTAATATTGTGCCTCCACCCCCATTTGTCGCAATGTTGTATCACAAAAGCGCCTAGTCGGGGTGTAGACACTATCGGCAACAAGAATATGGTCGCCACTTTTCGCGACCGATAATATCGCTATCGTCACTGCCGATAATCCCGATGGGGTGATAACACAGCCTGCGGCATTTTCTAAGGCGGTGATGGCTTCTTCTAGGGCGGTGCTGGTGGGGGTGCCACTGCGCCCATAGCGATAGGGTGTGCTGGCGCGATTCCTTAAATCTTGCAAGCGCGGGAAAAGTATCGTGGAAGTATGATAGACAGGCATATTAACCGAGCCATAATGCTGGCTATCGCCACGACCGACGCTTATTGATTTTGTTTCATCTTTCATCTTTTTTTCTCCCGAATTTGTGCTAGTAAGAATAGCGTGTAATGCAAATGGAGGCAATGATGAAACACTTATTATGGATATATGCCGCAGCGGTCTTATGGACACAGCCTGTGCTGGCGGCTGATGATACTCTGGCACTGGTCAAAGCGAGGGGTTATTTGCAGTGTGGGGTCTCGCAAGGGCTGCCCGGTTTTTCTAATCCTGATGATAAAGGCGGCTGGCAAGGGATTGATATTGATTTATGCAAAGGTGTTGCGGCAGCCATTTTTGGCAATGCTGACAAGGTGCGCTTCACGCCACTTTCTGCGAAGGATAGATTTACGGCTTTGCAATCGGGGGAGATTGATGTGCTGGCGAGAAATACGACATGGTCGTTGGGGCGTGATACTTCGCTGGGTGTCGATTTCACGGCGGTTAATTATTATGACGGACAAGGCTTTATGATAAGAAAAGACTTATCCGATGGTGATGGCAAAGCGATAAAGAGTGTGTTGCAGTTAAATGGTGCCACGATTTGCACCAATCAGGGTACGACCACAGAACTTAACCTAGCGGATTATTTTAAGTCTAATAATATGACTTACGAGATTGTCGCTTATGAAAAAGCGGATGAAGCGATTGCCGCTTATAATATAGAGCGGTGCGATGCTTACACGACAGATCAATCTGCGCTTTATGCACAACGTTTGAAACTTACACAGCCGCAAGCGCATATTGTATTGCCAGAGATAATCTCAAAGGAGCCGCTTGCACCAGTCGTGCGTCAAGGCGATAATCAGTGGAGCGATGTTGTGCGCTGGACACATTTCGCAATGCTCAATGCCGAAGAATTGGGGGTGTCGTCAGATAATGTTCGGGCGATGCGTAATAGTCGCAATCCTTCTATTCGGCGTTTGCTAGGGGTTGATGGCAGATTCGGGCAAGCCTTAGGTTTGCGCAAAGATTGGGCATATCAAATCATTCAAGCGGTCGGCAATTATGGCGAAAGTTTTGAACGCAATTTGGGTGTGAATACACCTTTGAAAATTAAACGTGGTGTCAATGCCCTATGGACCAATGGCGGTCTGCAATATGCACCCCCCGTTCGCTAAGTGTATTTGGTGAAATGGTAAAAAGACGTGCGTTAATCCAAATCCTTTTGCTTGCTAGTTTCTTGCTAGCAATAGGGTGGTTGGTGAGTAATGTTGTCGCCAATCTACAAGCGCAGAATATATCGTCTGGCTTTGGGTTCTTAAATGAAAGAGCCGGCTTTGGTGTCGCACAATCCCTGATAGAGTATAACGAAGACAGCACCTATGGACGCGTGCTTGTCGTTGGGCTTTTGAATACATTGGCTGTCTCTATTGCGGGGATTATATTGGCATCTTTATTGGGGTTTGTGTTGGGTGTCGCGCGCCTTTCGCAGAACTGGATTATCGCAAAACTAGCGGCGGCATATATAGAAGTGTTTCGCAACATACCTTTATTGTTGCAGATATTCTTTCTCTATTTTGGGGTGTTGCGTAATCTGCCTAGCCCACGTCAATCTTTTGCGCTGGGGGAGGTGGTCTTTCTTAATAATCGGGGGATTGTGTTACCCGCGCTTGTAAGTGGCGCAGGGGCGGTGGCTTATCTTATTGTGGCATTGGTGGCAGTGGCGGCGGCATGGATTTTGCGAAAACGTGCCTTGCGGATATTTCGTGATACAGGGCAGCACGTAAAATTCTGGACACCTTTATTCGGCATAATTACGCTATCTTTATTGGTGGCATATAGCGCCGTTGGCTTACCCTTTGCGTGGGATATACCAGTGCTAAAAGGCTTTAACTATAGAGGCGGGGTGCAGATGATACCTGAATTTGCGGCATTGCTATTGGCTTTGTCGCTTTATACGGCAGCCTTCATTGCGGAGATTGTGCGGGCGGGGATTGCTTCCGTCTCACATGGGCAGAGTGAAGCCGCTTCCGCATTGGGATTACCCGCCCCGATTAGTTTGCGTTATGTTATTATTCCACAAGCCTTGCGGGTGATTATCCCGCCTTTGACAAGTCAATATCTCAATTTGACGAAAAACTCTTCTCTGGCGGTGGCGATTGCCTATCCTGATATTGTGTCGGTTTTTGCGGGCACATCTTTATCGCAGGTCGGGCAAGCGGTGGAGATTATTTTTACAACGATGATGATATATTTAGCATTGTCTTTACTGACGGCATATTTGATGAATCGTTACAATAATCATACGGCTTTGGTGGGACGCAATGTCTGAGTGGCAAGCCATACCAGAAAGAGTAGCCCCCGCCAATACGATTGGCGCGGTGGGGTGGTTGCGTAGCAATTTGTTTGGGTCGTGGCGTGATGCGGCACTAACTTTAATAGCCCTTTATCTTATTTATAATCTGCTAGAGGTGGCGATAGGCTGGGGGTTTATCAACGCAACCTTTAGCGGCAGTGATAGAGCGGCTTGCTTGAAAGAAACACAAGGGGCGTGTTGGGCTTTCATTGATGCAAAGTTCGGGCAGTTTATTTACGGACGCTATCTTGAAGCAGAAAGATGGCGGGTAGATTTAGTGATGGCGGCATTGGTGTTGGGGCTTGTGCCATTGTTAATCCCGCGTGCGCCTTTCAAGCGGGTGAATGTTTTGCTGATGATATTGGTCTTTCCACCTTTCGCCTTTTTCCTATTGGTCGGGGGCTGGTTTGGTTTGGCAGAAGTACCCACTGCGGATTGGGGCGGCTTGTTGGTTACTTTAGTGGTGGCGATAACAGGCATTGCGTTGTCTTTGCCGTTGGGGATATTGCTGGCATTGGGGCGCAGGTCTGATATGCCAATCGTGCAAAGCCTCTGCGTTGGTTTCATAGAGATATTTAGAGGTGTGCCCTTGATAACGGTTTTATTTATGGCGAGCGTTATGCTGCCCTTATTCCTCCCCGATGGGGTGAATTTTGATAAATTATTGCGTTGTTTAATCGGGGTGACTTTATTTTCTGCCGCTTATATGGCGGAGGTGGTGCGGGGTGGTTTGCAAGCCATCGCGCGGGGGCAGTATGAGGCGGCAGCCGCATTGGGTTTAGGATTTTGGAAAACAACCGCCCTGATTACAATGCCGCAAGCCTTGAAAATCGTTATACCCGGCATCGTTAATACTTTTATCGGGCTATTCAAAGATACAACATTGGTATTGATTATCGGCTTGTTTGATTTGCTGGGGATTATCCAGTTCAACTTCACCGATGCAACATGGGCGACACCCGAAACACATATCACAGGCTATGTTTTTGCCGCCGCCATGTTTTGGGTATTTTGTTTCGCTATGTCGCGCTATTCTATATTTATGGAAAACCGCCTCGCTACGGGGCATGAAACGAGGAACGCAAAATGACCGAGACTCTAACACCCCCAAATAGCCCGATGATTAGCATGACCCAAGTCAATAAATGGTTTGGCACTTTCCATGTGTTGCGCGATATTAACTTGCGCGTCACAGAAGGTGAGAAAATCGTTATCTGTGGTCCCTCAGGCTCTGGCAAATCCACCCTCATTCGCTGTATCAATCAGTTAGAACATCACCAAGAAGGCGACATTGAAATAGAAGGCAAACCCATATCCCCCGATGCAACCGATATGGAAGTGATAAGACGCGATGTCGGTATGGTGTTTCAACAATTCAATTTATTTCCGCATATGTCGGTGTTGGAAAATTGCACACTTGCGCCGCAATGGGTGCGGGGCATAGGACAAGCCGAAGCAGAAAAACGCGCCAGACATTTTCTGGAACGTGTGCGTATTCCAGACCAAGCCGATAAATTTCCCGGACAATTATCGGGCGGACAACAACAACGCGTGGCGATAGCCCGTGCTTTATGTATGCAGCCTCGTATTATGTTATTTGACGAGCCGACTTCTGCCCTTGATCCCGAAATGATAAAAGAAGTGCTAGATGTGATGGTGGAACTTGCCAATGATGGTATGACGATGATATGCGTCACGCATGAAATGGGCTTTGCGCGTGAAGTGGCAGACCGCATTATCTTTATGGACGAAGGGCAAATCGTTGAAGAAAACACCCCAACAGAATTCTTTGAAAACCCCGCCAATGAACGCACACGGCTATTCTTAAGTCAGATATTCCAGCACTAATAATCGTCTAAAATTATTGTGCGTTGGGTGTGTGTCTTGCGAAACCCCATTTTTATATAAAGTGGCAAAGCAGAAGGGTGGTCTAATGTGCAGGTTTGCATAATCACCCGCTTTGTTTTTATCTTTGCTTGTGCCAGATGGTATAAAGCGTGGTGTAACATTTGCTGTCCGAAACCTTGCCCGATTGCTTCTTGCAATAAACCTACAAAAATAATCTCCACCATCGGGTGTTGGTGACGGTGGATTTCAATAAAACCAATCTCTGTATTGCGATGGCGCAACACAAAAATATCCGTGCGCGGGTGGTGGATAATCGCCGCCAAAGATTTATCATCAATCTCACGCCTATTCACCCAATGCCACGCCCGACCAACACTATCATAAAGGGCGCGATAATCGGCAATGGCAATGGTCGGCTCCCGATTGAAACTAATATCCGCCCCCCATGGGCGCGGGGGTTTTATCGCTTCAAGGGCGGCTCTATCCATCGCCAAATGGGTCACGAGGGTATGGTGCTTGTGTGGCTTGTGCTGCCGCCAAATCCAATTGAGAAGGCGCATAATCTATAACCATGAAGGCGTTGGTAATCCACGCTCGCGTAAAAAATCGGGGTTGAAAAGTTTAGACTGATAACGCGTGCCATAATCACAAAGTATTGTCACTATCGTATGCCCCGCACCCATATCTTTCGCCATACGTATAGCACCCGCAATGTTAATACCAGAAGACCCGCCCAGACATAAACCTTCCTCTCTTAATAAATCAAAAATAATCGGCAGCGCTTCGTCATCAGAGATTTGATAAGCATCATCTATGGGGGCACCTTCTAGGTTTGCCGTCAGGCGCCCTTGCCCAATACCCTCTGTAATGGAAGTGCCCTCGCTCTTTAGTTCGCCATGTTTATACCAATGATACATGGCAGCCCCCATAGGATCTGCCGCCGCAATGCGTATGTTTTTGTTACGCTCCTTCAAGGCAATCGCCACCCCCGCAAGAGTGCCGCCCGTGCCTATCGCACAAGTGAAACCATCAACCGCGCCATTTGTTTGTTGCCATATCTCTGGCGCTGTCGTCTCAATATGCGCTTGGCGATTGGCGATGTTGTCAAACTGGTTCGCCCAGACCGCCCCCATCTCTTCGGCTAGGCGACCGGAATACTTTACATAATTATTTTCATCCTTATAGGGAACGGCAGGCACTTCTATCAGTTTCGCCCCAGCCAGATGCAGCATATCTTTTTTCTCTTGGCTTTGCGTTTCGGGAATGACAATCACCGAGCGATAGCCTAACGCATTAGCAACAAGGGCGATGCCGATGCCAGTATTGCCAGCCGTACCCTCCACGATGGTTCCGCCTTGCTTCAATAATCCCCGTGCTTCGGCATCTTTGATGATATAAAGAGCGGCTCTATCCTTCACGGATTGACCCGGATTCATAAACTCCGCCTTACCGAGAATGGTGCAGCCTGTCGCCTCCGATGCCGCTTTGAGATAGAGCAAAGGGGTGTTGCCGATTGCTTCCACCATCGTCTTATGGGTTTTATGGGTCTTATGGGTTTTATGGGGTTTATGGATTTCACTCATGCCGCCATAATAGAGCCGTTGCTAGTGCAGAGCAAGCGTCATATCCGCCACCATAATTTTATTCCACAAACATAAAGCGGTGTGTATAATCCCCGCAAAAGGAGACCACTTATTATGAATATTATGGATATGATACCGCAAACAATGGAAGAGATACCCGCTTTTGTATTAGACCTTATTCAGGTGTTGGCTTACTTGTTTATATTCGCTGTTGGGATTTTGGTTTTGTGGTTAGTCTTCGCTTATTTTGTAGATAAGTTCCAGACACAAAGCACATTGCGGCGGAATTATCCTGTTGTTGCGCGGTTTCGTTATATGTTTGAGCATCTGGGGGAATTTTTCCGTCAATATTTTTTCGCGCTAGATAGGGACGAGCTTCCTTTCAATCGTGCGGAGCGTAGTTGGGTTTATCGTGCGGCGAAGAATGTAGATTCTACGGTTGCTTTTGGTTCCAGTCGCGATTTGCGTCCGGCGGGGACGGTTTATTTTGTGAATTGTGCGTTTCCTGTTCTGGCGGCGGATGCGGTTAAGCCTTCCGCCATCACGATAGGCGAGGATTGCCCTCACCCCTACACGACGAGTTCGTTATTTAACATATCGGGGATGAGTTATGGTGCGTTGTCTATTCCTGCGGTGCGGGCGTTATCGCGTGGGGCGCAGATGGCGGGCATTTGGATGAACACGGGCGAGGGTGGGTTATCGCCTTATCATTTAGAGGGTGGATGCGATATTGTTTTCCAAATCGGCACGGCGAAGTTTGGGGTGCGCCACGCTTCGGGTGGTTTTGATGAAACACAGTTGCGCGAAGTTTCGGCACACGCGCAAGTTAAGATGTTTGAGATAAAGCTCAGTCAAGGGGCGAAGCCCGGCAAGGGTGGCATTTTACCGGCGGCGAAGGTTACGCAAGAGATAGCGGATATTCGTGGCATTCCAGCCGGGCAGGATGCGCTTTCCCCCAATCGTCACCCAGAGATAGCGGCGGTGTCGGACTTGCTTGATATGATAGCGTTTGTGCGAACCACAACGGGCAAGCCGACAGGATTTAAGATGGTGGTTGGTGCGGTTTCCTTTTTTGAAGAGTTGTGTGCGGAAATAAAGGCGCGCGGCGCATCCTGTGCGCCAGATTTCATCACGATAGATAGTGCCGATGGTGGCACGGGTGCGGCGCCTATGTCTTTGATAGATAATATGGGTATGCCCTTGAAGGAGAGCCTGCCGCAAGTGCATGATGTGCTTTTGCGCCATAACTTGCGGGGGCGGATAAAGTTGTGTGCGTCTGGCAAACTGGTTAATCCGTCAGATGCGGCTTGGGCATTTTGTGCGGGGGCAGATTTTGTGAATTCGGCACGCGGCTTTATGTTTGCGTTGGGTTGTATTCAATCTTTGCAATGCAATAAGAATACGTGTCCGACGGGCATCACGACGCATAATAAGAAGTTGCAATATGGGCTAGACCCCACGAATAAATCGGCGCGTGTTATGCACTATGCCCAGAATATGACGAAGGAGTTATGTGTGTTAGCCCATTCCTGCGGGGTTAGCGAGCCTCGTGCGTTATCGCGCCAGCATGCGCGGATAGTGCAAGCAGAGGGTCGCTCCGTAAGCCTTGCGGAGATTTATCCGCAATGACCGCGCGCCCCTATAAGGGTGGTCGGGTGTTGGTGGTGGCGGGCTCCGATAGTGGGGGCGGTGCGGGAATTCAAGCAGATATAAAGGCAATCATGGCGCAAGGGGCTTATGCGACCACCGCCATTACGGCACTGACCGCACAAAATACCAAAGGGGTGCAAGCGGTAGAAAATGTGGCGGCGGGGTTTGTCGCAACACAAATGCAAGCCGTCTTGCAAGACATCGGCGCCGACATCATCAAAACAGGAATGCTGGCGTCGCGCGACATTGTGGAAGTGGTCGCAGAGCATATCGCCACAATACCCACAATAATAGATCCCGTTATGGTGGCGACATCGGGCGATATATTATTGCAAAAAGGGGCGATAGATGCCCTAGATATGTTGTTGGTGCGCACCGCTTTTATCGTCACCCCCAACCTACCAGAGGCGGGAATGCTGGTGGGACACGCAGTGGAAGGGCTGGACGATATGCGCCGTGCCGCAGATATCCTTATGGAGCGAGGGGCGCATGCCGCCCTCATCAAAGGCGGCCATAATTTAGAGGGGGGAAAGAGTGGGGGAGTCGTGCAGGATTTGCTCGCCCGACAATCTGGGCAGCACGTGCTGGAACACCCCCGCCTGCAAACGCAGAATACGCACGGCACAGGGTGCTCTCTGGCTTCGGGGCTGGCGGCAAACCTCGCCAACTCTATATATGAGGGGCGCGAGGGGCGCGCGGGGCGCGAGGGGCGCGATATAACAGACAAGATAAAAGACGAGCCAACAGATAAAATAATCCTAGCCGAAACAATCAAAGCCCTAGACTATATCCATGACGCAATCGCCTCCGCCCCCCCAAACATCGGAACAGGCGCAAACAAACCCATTAACCATAACTGCGATTAATTATCAATTTTTGCGTAAATTAGGAAGAATTATCAAGCAAATTACCGCTTGTGCTTTTTGGTAATTTTCCTGCTGCACTTTCTGCCTCTTCGTTAATATTTTTTATGTTTTCCAAATGTTTCTCTGCTTCTGCGCCCATAGTTTTTATTATTCCGATATTTTCGTTGGCTGCTTTAGAAATAAGAATTGGTACTGCAAGACCTACGACAGCGAACATAACGGTAATAAATGCTATGATTGCTGTGAGATAATATAAGGCTGAATCTAATTTACTGTTTTTATATGCTACAATGATTTTTTCTAATTCCAAAATTTCAATTTCTATCTTC
>JAAOIL010000090.1 GCA_015163825.1 Alphaproteobacteria bacterium
AGGCCAATCTTTTAGGTCATCAAGGGATGTCAATAAATCTTCAGCATAATCGGTAATGCGTAAAAACCATTGCGTCAGTTTTTTCTGCTCCACCAAAGCCCCCGAACGCCAGCCCTTGCCGTCTATGACTTGCTCATTGGCAAGCACGGTTTTATCAATCGGATCCCAATTGACCAATGCTTCACGTCGCTCCGCCAGACCCGCCGCCCAAAAATCTAGAAACATAGCCTGCTCCGTGCCATAATAAGCAGGATCGCAAGTGGCGAGTTCGCGCGACCAATCAATAGATAGCCCCAGCCGCTTTAACTGCGCGCGCATAGCGGCGATATTATCTTGTGTCCATTTTGCGGGGTGGATATTTTTTTCAATAGCGGCATTTTCTGCCGGCATACCAAAAGCATCCCAGCCCATCGGGTGCAAAACATTATAGCCTTGTGCCAATTTGAAACGCGCCACCACATCACCCATTGTGTAATTACGCACATGGCCCATATGAATCCGCCCCGAAGGATAGGGAAACATTTCTAAAACATAATATTTGGGCTTATCGGTTTCGCCGCGCGGCAGGGCTGTGAAACAGGCTTGCGCCGCCCATTGCGCTTGCCATTGCGCCTCGCTCTCTTGTGGATTATAGGCGTCGGTTTGGGGGTCGTATAATGTGTGCGCGGATGTATCCATCAGTTCATTGGTGTTTATTATTGTGTTGTGCGGCGCAGTTTGAAATCACGCGCGCGTGATAAAATAATGTTTTCTAACTGCCGCGCTAGGGCATCGGAGCCGCCAAGGGCGCGCCATTCATTATCGGTGCGGCGTTGGCGAAATACAGAAACCCGCAAACTATCAGAGCGCAGGTCGCGCCCTGTGATGACCACATTGACTTTGAATCTTGTGCGCCCCTTATTATTGGCGCCCTTATTTGAGGCTGTATCTTCATACCAATCTGTAATAATCACGCCGCCTTCGGGGTTTGCCGAAGCCAAAGGTAAAAAGTCGAGACTATCTAGGGTTGCTTGCCATAAATCGCTATTGACATTGAGGGCACGGCTAACGTCGCCGCCGCCGCCGCCGAATCTGAAGCCCCCCTTAATGGTGCGGAAATTATCAATGATAGAGCCACCGCTTAACACCCCTTGACTATCGGGCTTTTCGGGATATTCCGCTACGATTGAGGGTTTGGCACAGGCTGTCAATCCTATCAGCAGCATAACAATGCCAATCCTTATGGTGTGGTGTGCCACAAAAGAAAGGGGAGAAGAAGAAAAAGGGGCGGTTAATGTCATAATCAAATCCTATTCGCTTGAGAGTGTTAATTGAGGTGTTAATTGAAGAGTGTTAATTGCAGAGTGTTAATTGCAGAGTGTTAATTGAAGAGTATTAATTGAGGTGTTAATATCGCTTTTATTATGGGGCATTATAAGGTGAATCATAAAAAGGGAAAGATATTTAATTTGTTTTCTTTTGCGCTCCTTTACCCAAAATCCCTCTCATTGAAAAAAACCCTTTTATTGGAAAAATCTTTGTGCCGCAAAGCCGAGTGTTGGCACATAGCGGCGCAGATGGTGCCACTGTTTTTTATCCATACCCCCCA
>JAAOIL010000091.1 GCA_015163825.1 Alphaproteobacteria bacterium
AAGTCTTCACCGCTGACGGACAACAACCCGCCCCGCAAAATGATGAAATTGTGGCAGAGGAAGTCTTTGAAGAAGGACACGAAGTAGATTTAGAAGCCGCTAATGCAGAAATAGAAGTAACACCAGAACCTGTGCCTGCTCCTGCGCCAAAAGAAGAAATAGAAGAAGTAGAAGAAGTAGAAGCCGAAGCCGAAACCCCGCCTAGCAATGATGGCGAAGAGGATAATGCTTAAACTTTTAATCTTTCTTATTGCCTGTGCGTGGCTCGCTTATATAAATCCCCTATTTGGTATAATATTTTTCTTTGGTGCTGGCTTTTTATGGCTGGCATTCAATGCCTTAACGACAATGTTCGTCTATAAAGCAGAATATGAAAATTTTGATGACGAAGACGAGGACTATGAAGATGAGGAAGAAGACGACTAAACACCTGTTTTATATCCTATTTTATATCGCTTTATCCCCTTCTCTTTTGTAGCAAAAAACTTATCCCCAATATCCACAGCCCCCAACCCGAAATAAAGTGATTTATCGCTAGCGATAAATTTGTGTGCGGTCTATAGAAGTATTATGGAAGAGCAATCACAATCATCATTCACACCAGAGGCGGACGCATCTTATGCTATGCCCCCGCAAAATTTAGATGCGGAGCAAGGTTTGCTCGGGGCGTTATTGCTAGACAATAATGTGATGGAGCAAGTTACGGATTTCTTAAACGAGGCACATTTTTTTGATCCTGTGCATCAACGTATTTATGACACGATTTCTAAAATGATAACCAATGGTAATTTGGCATCGCCTGTTACTTTGAAAACTTATTTAGAGGCTGATGAAGGTTTAGCGCAAGTTGGTGGTGCGGTTTATTTGGCACGGCTGGCGAGCAATGCGACCACCCTTGCCAATGCGAAAGAATATGGGCGCACGATATACGATCTCGCTTTGCGGCGCGAATTGATTGCGCTCGGCGAGAATATGGCACAAACCGCAAGAGAGGCAGTGATAGAGCAAAACCCGCAAGACCAGATAGAGGCGGTGGAGCAATCGCTTTATGAACTGGCGGAAAAAGGTCCGGGCAGTGCGGGTTTTATGACCTTTTCGCATTCCCTGACAGGGGCGGTGGATATGGTGACCCGTGCCTATGAGAGCGATGGCAAACTCTCTGGCATAGATACGGGCTTTATAGATTTGAATGCGTTATTGGGTGGTTTCCAGCCGAGTGATTTGGTTGTGCTGGCGGGTCGCCCTGCTATGGGTAAGACCGCTTTGGCGACCAACATTGCCTTTCATATTGCCCAAGAATATCAAAAGGCAGAACGCGATGGTGATATTACAGATTATGATGATGGCACACGCAAAGTTAATCGTGGTGGTGTCGTGGGGTTTTTCTCGCTGGAGATGTCGGCAGAGCAACTAGCGATGCGTTTGCTGGTAGAACATTCCAATGTGGCGGCGCGTGATATTCGGCAAGGCGAGATTGATGATGAAGAATATGAACGCATTTGTAATGTCTCCACCAAATTGCACGAGATTCCTCTTTATATTGACCACACGGGCGCAATCCCTATGGCGACATTGGCGGCGCGCGCAAGGCGGCTGAAGCGACAACATGGGCTAGACTTTTTGGTGATTGATTATTTACAATTGGTTCGTGCCTCTAGTGGGCGCAGCAATGATGGGCGGGTGCAAGAGGTCAGCGAGGTCACGCAAGGGCTGAAGGCACTAGCAAAAGAACTCAACATTCCCATTCTGGCATTGTCGCAATTGTCTCGTCAGGTGGAAATGCGCGATGATAAGCGTCCGCAATTATCGGACTTGCGGGAATCGGGGGCGATTGAGCAAGATGCCGATGTGGTGATGTTCGTTTTTCGTGAATCATATTATTTAATGCGTGAAAAACCAGATGAAGGCACAGATGAATTCCTAACATGGCAAGAAACAATGAACGAAAAAAACGGCTTGGCAGAAATCATTGTCGGCAAGAATAGACACGGCGCAACCGCCACGATAGAAACGGCTTTCTATGCAGCGCACACGCGTTTCAGCAATCTCATAAAAGATGAACAAGCCCCCGTTCAACAAGGCTATGGCACATATAATAATGGCGATGACGACGATGATGACGACTACCCCTCCGCCGATGATTTAGGCTAATCCTATGGGGGGCGGCGCAAGTCTGGATTGCGGGCATTTGACGATAGATTTATCGGCGCTCGCTTCTAATTACAAAACAATGTGTGCGAAAACCACCAGCGAAGCCAAAGATAAAAGCGTGAGCATAGCGGCTGTTGTCAAAGCCGATGCCTATGGCTTGGGGCTAGAGGCGGTCGCTCCAGCATTATCCAAAGCGGGATGTGTTGATTTTTTTGTCGCGCAAATATCGGAAGCCTTGCAATTGCGGGGGTTATTACCAGACGCCACGATATATGTTTTGAATGGCTTGGGCGACACACCCGCTATTTTTACAAAAAATAATCTTATCCCCTGCCTGATAAATATAGAGCAAATAAAATTATGGCAAAAAGCGGGTGATAACCCCGCCGCCTTGATGTTGGATATTGGTTTTAACCGATTGGGGTTAGCGGCAACTGATTTACTAGACCTCGCCAGCGACCCGACTTTATTTGAAGGCTGGCAATTGAAAATGATAATCGGGCATTTGGCGTGTTCTGACGACCCCGACCACCCGATGAATCGTGCCCAAGCAGAAACCTTTCGTGATGCCTGCGCCACATTACCAGACGCGCCAAAATCGCTTGCCAATTCTGGCGGTGTGTTATTGGGTGCAGATTATCATTTTGATATGGCAAGATGTGGCATCGCCCTTTATGGCGGCATGGAAGCCGATGGCATTAAACCTGTGGCGACATTAACCGCTCCCCTTTTACAAATCCGCCAAATTGTCCAGGGCGAAAGTGTCGGTTATTCTGCTTCCTTCACGGCTTCGCATGATATGCAAATCGGTATTATCGCGCTTGGCTATGGCGATGGCATACCGCATCGTTTCGGCACAAAAGCGCAAGCCGTGCCTTTATGGCTGGCAGAGCAAGCCGTGCCGATTATCGGTAAAATCTCTATGGATACACTGGCAGTCAATCTAACAAACCTCCCTCTATCTGGGCACTTGCCACCCCAAATAGGCGATATGGTAGAAGTGTTTGGCACCCATAATCCCCTACCCCATTTGGCAAAAGCAGGCGACACAACCGCATACGAATTGCTAACACGGCTTGGCAAACGCACCAAACGCCTTTATGTATAGAAAATGTTTATAATAACTTCCATAGGGCGCGCCTTCCTTAATTTTGCAGCACAGATAGGGCGGCTGTTCATCTTTACCATGCACGCCCTTTATGCTTGTGTGCGCCCGCCTCTATATATCGGGCTGATTGGCAAACAAATTATTCATATCGGCTATTATTCGCTGCCTGTTGTCGCCCTGACATCCTTTTTCACAGGCGGCGCTTTGGCAATACAAATCTATTATGGCGGTAATCAATTCAATTCTGAATCTATTGTCGCCAGTATTGTCGCCCTCGGTATTACACGTGAACTAGGACCTGTGCTGGCAGGGCTTATGGTCGCTGGGCGTGTATCTGCCGCCATTGCCGCCGAACTCGGCACAATGCGTGTGACAGAACAAATAGACGCCCTCACAACCCTATCAACCGACCCCATGAAATATCTTGTCGTGCCACGCCTTATCGCCGCCACAATCTCTATGCCTATCCTCGCCTTCTTCGCCGATATTATCGGGGTGATGGGCGGCTTCGTCGTGGCAACACAATCTTTCGGGTTCAATGCCGCTCTTTATATTCAACGCACCACAGACTTTCTGGATTTTGACGACATCAGCTCTGGCTTAATAAAAGCAACAGCCTTCGGCTTCATCATCGCCCTTATGGGTTGCTATAACGGCTATCAAAGCGCCGGCGGCGCACAAGGCGTCGGGCGCGCAACAACAAATGCCGTTGTCAGTGCCTCTATCCTTATCCTCGCCACAAACTATATAATGACATCGCTATTATTTTCGTCATGATTATCATTAAAGACCTCCACAAAAAATTTGGCACAAATGCCGTGTTGAAAGGGGTGTCGCTGGATATTCAACAAGGGCAATCGCTGGTTATCATCGGCGGTTCTGGCAGTGGAAAATCTGTGCTGGTGAAATGTATTCTGGGGCTGGAACAACCAACAAGCGGCTCTATCACCATTGACGCACATGAAATGATTGGCGCAAGCCGCACGGCACGACACAAAATAAATTCCCGCATTGGCATGTTGTTTCAGCATAGTGCTTTGTTTGACAGCCTACCGATTTGGCAAAATGTTGCCTTTCGTGCTTTGCAAACCCCTTCCCTATCCATTAGCGACGCAAGAGAGATTGCGGCAGAGCATCTTATCCGTGTTGGGCTGGAGACATCTCTGCTAGATGCCTTCCCGAATGAGTTATCGGGCGGTAGTGCTAAACGTGTGGGGCTGGCGCGTGCTATCGCCCCCGATGCCAATGGCACCCCTCCCGATATATTGATATTTGACGAACCCACCACGGGGCTAGATGCCTTGATGACCGAAATTATTAACGACCTCATCTGTGAATGTGTTGAGAATTTACACGCCACGACAATTACGATTACGCATGATATGCGAAGTGTCCGCACCATTGCCGATAAAGCCGCCTTGCTTTATCGGGGCGGTATTATTTGGCAGGGCGAGCAAAATGATTTGAGCGATGTCACCCAAGACACCAACCCCTATCTCTATCAGTTTATGAATGGGCTGGCGACAGGACCAATAGAGGTGGTTGAGTAATGGCACAGACCACCACCTATGTATGCGGACAATGCGGGCAATCCCACAAAAAATGGTCGGGCAAATGCGCTGGCTGTGGCGCATGGAATAGTTTGAGCGAAGAAGTCGGTATCGCCACCGCCCCTGCTGGTCGGGGCGCAAAAAAAGTGCAAGGGCAACAAGTGGAACTGACAAGCCTTGTCGGTAATATGGCAGAAACACAACGCACCTCCACAGGCATAGCCGAACTTGACCGCGTATTAGGCGGGGGCACAGCACAAGGGGCGACCATCTTAATCGGGGGCGACCCCGGCGTTGGCAAATCAACGCTTCTTTTGCAAACCGCCGCAGGGCTTGCCAATAAAGGGCGCAATGTCATCTACATCACAGGCGAAGAATCCCCCGCGCAAGTGCGCTTGCGTGCCGTGCGCTTGCAACTCGCCAACGCCCCCGTCAAAATCGCCACCGAAACCAATGTTGCCAATATCTGCAAAACCATCGCTAAAGAAAAACCCAATTTACTCGTCATAGATTCAATCCAGACGATGTGGTCACCCGCATTGGAATCTGCGCCGGGCACGGTCAGCCAATTGCGCCTCGCCACACAAGATCTCATCCACGCCGCAAAAGCCAACAACACAACCCTGATATTGGTCGGGCATGTAACCAAAGACGGACAAATCGCCGGACCACGTGTGCTAGAACACATGGTAGACACCGTCATTTATTTTGAAAGCGAACGAGGCGATCACCTCCGCATTCTACGCACCGTTAAAAATCGCTTCGGGGCAGCCCACGAAATCGGGGTGTTTGAAATGCAAACACAAGGATTGATGGAAGTGCCAAATCCCTCCTCCATATTCCTAGAAGCACACGATAACAGCAACACGGGCGGCACTGCCATATTCGCCGCCATTGAGGGCACAAGACCCCTATTGGTGGAAGTGCAAGCCCTTGCCGCCCCCTCCTCACTCGCTATCCCCCGCCGTGCTGTCGTCGGCTGGAACCAAAATCGCTTATCAATGGTGCTCGCCGTGCTGGAAGCAAGAGGCGGCATATCTTTTGCTGGTCGCGATGTATTCCTCAATATCGCTGGCGGGCTGAACATTACCGAACCAGCCGCAGACCTCGCCGTCGCCGCCGCCCTTATCTCTTCCATCAATGAATGTGCTCTGCCGCCAAATAGCGTCATCTTCGGGGAAATAAGCCTGTCGGGCAGTATCCGCCCCGTCGTGCAAACCGATGTCCGCCTGAAAGAAGCCCAGAGACTAGGCTTTGACTACGCCCTCACCGCCACCGCCAAAAAAGGCGAAACCCAACCCGATGCCATAACCCCCATCCGTGATGTCGGCGAACTCATCGCCACAATACATAATGATTAATCTCTATAGACATTCGCCCCCGAATCCCACAATAGTCTATCTATGGAATTATTAATCATAGATTATCTGGTTATTGCAACACTGCTGGTATCGGCAGTGCTGTCGCTTATTCGGGGCTTCACAAAAGAGGTGTTCTCTATCGTCAACTGGGTTATCGCCATC